>CBJLQC010000019.1:0-13609 GCA_966424955.1 uncultured bacterium
AGATCGAGTCGGCCGTGCAGATCTGGAACACCGCGAACTGGCATGAGCGCGAGTGCTACGACATGTTCGGCATCAACTTCCGCAATCATCCCGATCTGCGACGCATTCTGATGCCGGAGAATTACGCGGAGGGCTACCCGCTGCGGAAGGATTTCCCATTGCGCGGCCGTTTCAGCCGCGCGGAGCAGACGCGGCGCGCGCTCGAGATGGATGTCGAAGATTATTACACGGAGGGCGAGCTCGAGGTTGGCGGTGAGGCGCTCGGGACGGCTGACGCCGACCGTCGCAAGAAGGAAAGGGAAGCGCGTGCGCAGGGCTACGATCGCCAGCCGGGAGAGGTCGGTCAGGATTACGATCCCGCGGTCACGGCCGACGTGCCGTGGACGCAGCGCGCGCCCGTCGAGGGCGGTGATGCGGCCGCCGGGGGAGGCGCGCGCGAATGAGTGAGCGCACGGTGGCATACGCGGTGACGACCACGCCGCAATTGGGAATGGATCGCCAGCCGGTGCGCGTGCCGGTGCTGCCCGTGGGCATGGAGCCCGAGCTGCACGGCGAGCACATGCTGATCAACATCGGGCCTCAGCCTCCGGCCACGCACGGCGTGCTGCGCATCGTGCTCGAGCTGGATGGCGAAGTCGTGGTCAAGTGCATTCCGCACGTCGGCTATCTGCACAGCAGCTTCGAGAAGATCGGTGAGTACCGGAACTGGAACCAGATCATCCCGCTCACCGACCGCATGGATTACCTGGCGCCCATGATCTACAACTGCTGTTACGCGATGGCAGTCGAGAAGCTGATGGGCATCGAGGTGACGGAGCGCTGCAAGGTGGTGCGCGTCATCTGCATGGAGCTGGACCGCATTTTCAGTCACCTGCTCTGGATCGGCACCACGGCGATCGACATTGGTGCGTTCACCGTCTTCCTGTGGACCTTCCAGAAGCGCGAAGAAGTCTACGACCTGCACGAGGCGTTGACGGGCGCTCGCATCACGACGTCGGTCACGCGCATCGGCGGCATGATGGCGGATTTGCCGGTCGGCTGGATCGAGGCGCTGCAGAAGTGGGTGGACAGCATGCCGCACACGCTGGACGAGGTCGAGGCCATGCTGACCAACAACGGCCTCTGGGTGGGCCGCAACAAGGACGTGGGCGCGATCAGCGCGGAAGACGCGGTTGATTACGGCTTCACGGGTCCCAACCTGCGCGCTTCCGGTGTGTCGTACGACGTGCGCAAGGACCGGCCGTACTACGACTACGAGACGTATGACTTCGACGTCGTGGTCGGTGAGCATGGCGACAATTACGATCGCTACCTCGTGCGCATGGAAGAGATGCGGCAGAGCCTGCGCATCCTGCAGCAGGCCATCGACCGGCTGCCGAAGGGACCCATCAACGTGGACAATCCGCGTTTGATCCTGCCCGGCAAGACGGATGCGATGACCGACATGGAGTCCATGATCCATCACTTCAAGGTGGTCATGGAGGGCATTCGGGCCCCCGCGGGTGAGAGCTGGTACAGTGTGGAGAGCTCGAAGGGCGAGCTCGGGATGATGGTGGTGAGTGACGGCGGTTCCAAGCCGGTGCGCTGGCGCGTGCGCGGACCGAGCTTCATCAACATCTCGGTGCTGCCCAAGCTCGTGGAAGGGCATCTGCTCGCGGACGTGATCGCGGTGAATGCGTCGCTGGATATCGTACTGGGTGAGATCGACCGGTGAGACTACTGCGGGAATGGATCGTAGACGAACACGAACACGGTCATGGACACGTTGGATGTCGTTTTCACGTGTCCGTGTTCGCGTACGTGAACGGCAGTTCGAGAGCTTAAATGAGCGATAAGACACCATTGCAGGGCGGCAACCCCGGCTTTGCGGGGGAGCTGGGTGAATACGGCAAGCTGACCGAGGCCGAAGTGCGCGGCGCCGACTTCGTCGGCCAGCGTCCGAAGGAAGGTGGCGTGGGCGGTGGTGTGTGCAGCTACGCGTATCAGCTGGCGGAGCGCAATCCCGAGGCGAAGCTGTTCGAGGGGCCGTACCGCGAGCGCATGCAGAAGATCATCGCGCGCTATCCGGAGAAACAGGGCGCGCTGCTGCCGCTGCTCAACCTGGCGCAGGAGATCCAGGGCTACCTCTCGCCTGATGCAATGGAGATCGTCGCGCGCGAGCTGGGGCTGGCCCCCGCGTACGTGCGAGGCGTCGCCACGTTCTACACGATGTACAACCGCCGCCCGGTCGGCACCTGGTTCATCCAGGTGTGCACCAACGTGGCGTGCAACATCTGCGGCGCCGACGACGTCATGCGCGCCTTCTGCCAGGCGACCGGCACCGAGCCCGGGCAGGTTTCCGCGGACGGCATGTTCACGGTGATGGAAGCCGAGTGCCTCGGCGCCTGCGGCTTCCCGACCGCCGTGCAGATCAACGATCGGTATTTCGAGAACGTGGTGCCGGAAGACGTGCCGGCCATTCTCGAGCGGCTGCGGCGCGAAGCACCGGCGGCCAGCGATCCGCGCAAGGCGGTGCCCGCGGAGATCCTGGCGACCGTCGAGGTGGCGGGTAATGGCAGGCACTGATTATGGCCGTGAAAAACGCGGAATGTTTTCGGGTGCATATCCGGCGGTCGAATGCAATAAAGGCTTCGTTATTGAAATTCCCAATTCGGAAATACTGGATGCAGTGGCTCGCGCTAGTGCACGAGTAGCGGCTCCGCGTTCGCCGCGTTCTCCGCGGCCATAAAGAGGCTATGGCGTACCCATACGTTCACGATAAGGAAGTAAGGATCCTCTCCAGGTATTTTGGAGACCCGCAAGCGCGCACCGTCCAGGGTTGGCGCGAACGGGGCGGCTGGCAGGCGCTCGAGAAGGCGCTCACCATGCAGCCGGAAGAGGTCGTCAATCTGGTCAAGGACAGCGGCCTGCGCGGTCGTGGTGGCGCCGGCTTTCCGACCGGCGTGAAGTGGAGCTTCTTCAAGAACGACGGCAAACCGCATTACCTGCTGATCAACGCCGACGAATCGGAGCCGGGTGCCTTCAAGGACCGTGAGCTGTGCCGGTGGACGCCCCAGCAGCTGATCGAAGGCGCGCTGATCTGCGCGTATGCGATTCGCGCGCAGCACGTCTACATCTACATACGCGGCGAGTTCTTCGAGCCGGCCGCCATCCTGGGCCGCGCGGTCGAGGAGTGTTACGAGCAGGGCGTACTGGGCGGGGATCTCAAGATCGACGTCACCGTGCACCTGGGCGCGGGCGCCTACATCTGCGGCGAGGAAACGGCCTTGATGAACTCGCTGGAGGGGCGCCGCGGCCAGCCGCGCATCAAGCCGCCCTATCCCGCCGTCGTGGGCGCGTTCGGCATGCCGACCAACGTCAACAACGTCGAGACGCTGTGCTGCATTCCGCACATCATCAACAACGGCGCGGCCTGGTACAAGTCCATGGGCACGGAGAAGAGCCCGGGCACCAAGCTGTTCAATGTCAGCGGCCACGTGGTGCGGCGCGGCAATTATGAATTGCCGCTCGGCTTCCCGCTCATGGAGCTGATCAACGACGTGTGCGGCGGCATTCGGGACGGTCGCAAACTCAAAGCGGTCATCCCGGGCGGTTCTTCCGTGCCGATCCTGCATGCGGACGAGTGCAACATCAACCTCGATTACGAAAGCGTCGCCAAGGCGGGCACCATGCTCGGGACGGCGTCGGTCATCGTCATGGACGATCAGACGTGCATGGTAAAAGCGGTCCGGCGCATGGTGGACTTCTATGCGCACGAGTCGTGTGGGCAGTGCACGCCCTGCCGCGAGGGGACGGCATGGCTGGCCAAGATTCTCCGGCGCATCGAGGAAGGTCACGGCAGCGAAGAGGATCTGGACGCCCTGCTCGACATCGGCAAGAACATGACGGGCACGACGATTTGTGTATTGAGCGATTCGGCCGCCGCGCCGACGGCCAGCTCGATCCAGAAGTTCCGCGACGAGTACCTGGCGCACATTCGCGGCGGCCCGTGCCCCTTCGGCAAGCACGAGATGACGCGGCCGCTGGCGGCCGCGCATTGAGGAGATAGCGGCCGGCGCGCATTGATAGCTGTTGGCGCCAAAACTAAAGAGTGGGGGCAGCCCCCAATTGAGAGCATGACGAATCCGGCAGGACAGCAAACGCAGCAGGATGACCTGGTCACCGTCACGATCGATGGTGTGCAGACGCGCGTGCCCAAGGGCATGCGCATCATCGAGGCAGCGGAAACGATCGGGAAGGGCATCGCGCACTATTGTTATCACCCCGCGCTGTCGGCGCCCGCCATGTGCCGCATGTGCCTGGTCGAAGTGGAAGGCGCGCCCAAGCTGCAGCCGGCCTGCGTCACGCAGGTCACGGACGGGCAGATCGTGCATACCGAGAGTGAGAAGGCGCGCGAAGCGCGGCAGGGCACGCTCGAGTTCTATCTGCTCAACCACCCGCTCGATTGCCCGGTGTGCGACAAGTCGGGCGAGTGCAAGTTGCAGGACTACACGCACGCCGAAGGGCGCAAGCACGGCCGTACCCTGGAGCCCAAGCGGATTCTCGGGCTGCACGATTTCGGCGCCGACATCCTCTATGATGGCGACCGCTGCATCATGTGCACGCGCTGCGTGCGCTTCATGCGCGAGATCGCGGGCAGCGGGCTGCTGGGCGTGGTGCAGCGCGGCCATCGCTCGGTCATCGACACGTTTTTCGAGCAGGGGCTGGAAGGCGACATCTGGGCGGGCAACATCGTGGATATCTGTCCGGTCGGGTCGCTGCTGGCCAAGGATTTTCTGCACAAGGCGCGCGCCTGGGACCTGGACGGCGCGCCGTCGATCTGCCCGAACTGCTCGCAGGGCTGCAACATCCGCATCGACACACGCGACAACCTGGTGCAGCGACTGAAGCCGCGGCTCAATGAGGCGGTCAACTCGTACTGGATGTGCGATTACGGCCGTTACCGTTACGAGTGGTTCAACAAGAAGGACCGCATCGAGACGCCGCTGATGCGCCAGGGCGACCGGCTGCTGGCCAGCAACTGGCAGCAATCGATCGTCGCGCTGGTCGACCAGCTGAAGGGTGTGGCGCGCGGCCAGGTGACCGCGGTGGCTTCGCCCTTCCATGGCAACGAGGACATCGGGCTGCTCGCCCGCCTGGCCGGCGTGCTGGGCGGCGGCGAGCTGAGCTTCCGCGCCGACCAGGGCGAGGAGGTTGTTTGTCCGGGTTTCCCGAAGCTGGCGCGGCGCCGCGACCTGGCCGCCAATGTGCGGGGCGCGCAGGCGCTCGGCTTCAGCCGCGACAGCGCGCTCAACGCGCGGCCGGCCAAGGTGCTCATCGTGCTCGGCGACGAGCTGGAGGACGCACCCGCGGACTTCGGCGCGGATGCCGATCTGTTCATCTATCTGGGCGCGACGCTCAGCCCGGCCGCGCGCAACGCGCATTTCGTCCTGCCCATCACCATCTTCGCGGAGCAGGAAGGCACCTTCACGAACTACGAAGGCCGCGTGCAGCGCTTCTGGCCGGCCCTGCAGCCGCCGCCGCTCGCGCGGCCGGCGTGGCAGATCCTGGGCGTGATCCTCGCCGGGCTGGATGATGCGCCGGCGCCCGCGTCGGCGGCCGATGCGTTTGCCCGCATCGGCACGTGGTTCGACGAATTCGCCGGTCTCAGCTACGACACGATCGGTGCGCGCGGCGCGCTGCTCAACGAGCCGGTCCGGATTCCTGCGGGGCAGGGAGGCGACTGATGCACGACGTCGGCGCACTGACCGGCGCGGCGTTCTGGATCGCCACGTCCATCAAGATTCTGCTGTTGTTTTCGACCGTCATGATCACGGTGGCGCTGCTCACGCTGGCGGAGCGCCGCGTGTCCGCATGGATCCAGGACCGCCTCGGTCCGAACCGTGTCGGCCCGCAAGGACTGCTGCAGCCGGTGGCGGACGGCATCAAGAACTTCCTCAAGGAAGAGACGTTTCCGGCGCAAGCGTCGCGCATCTACTTCGTCCTCGCGCCGGCACTGTCCGTGGTGCCGGCCCTGATGACGCTGGCGGTCGTGCCGATCGCTGCGCCTTTGCCGACGCCGTGGGGACTGGTCGAGATGATCGTGGCCGATGTGCCGATCGGCATTCTGTACATCCTCGCGCTGACCGGGCTGGGTGTGTACGGCATCGTGATGGCGGGCTGGTCGTCGAACAACAAGTACTCGTTCCTGGGCGGGCTGCGCGCGAGCGCGCAGATGGTGAGCTACGAAGTCGCCATGGGGCTGAGCCTGATCCCGGTGTTCATGCTGGCCGGCAATGTGACGCTCACGCGCATCGTGACGATGCAGCAGGGCGGCGTGGAAAGCCTGGGCGTCTGGTTCGCGTTCCCGCTCGGCCTGGCGTTCCTCATCTTTTTGGCGGCGGCGTTCGCTGAAACGAACCGCTTGCCCTTCGATATGGCCGAGGCGGAATCGGAGCTCGTGGCCGGATTCCACTCGGAGTACTCGTCGATGAAGTTCAGCCTCTTCCCGATCGCCGAGTATGCCGGCATGGTCACCGCTTCCGCGCTGATGGCCACGCTGTTCTTCGGCGGCTGGGACCTCCCCGGCGGGTGGGACAATATGCGTGTCGTCGCGCCGGGCGTGGTGCAGGGCGCCGCGCCTGCGTGGTGGAAGACCTTGCTCACCCTCGCGTCCTTCGCGGTCAAGACGCTGTTCTTCTGCTTCGTCTACATCTGGGTGCGCTGGACGGTCCCGCGTTTCCGCTACGATCAGATCATGGATCTCGGCTGGAAGGTGCTGCTGCCCACCGCACTGGCGTTCATTGCACTCGTGGGCACGGTCGTGCTCGTGCTCGACCGCATGGGCATCCGCTACGGGCTGCTGTACGGCCTGATCCTGACCGCGGTCAACATTGTGGCCATGGCCGTGTTCCTGTTCGTGGTCGATCGCGGCCGGGTCATCAAGGGCTCCTACGGCAGCCGCCACATGCGCGAGGTGCGCGAGCGGATCGAGAGTGGCGAGACCACCGAGCCGCTGCCGCGGCGCAAAATTCCAACCGGGGCGGGCGTGTAATGGCAGTTGGTGTGAAGGTCGTCAGACGGCCGAAGGAAGAAACGTCGTATTTGCGCGCCACGCTGAAAGGCATGGCGATCACGTTCCGGCACCTCATCGATCCGAAGAAGGTCACGCTGCAGTATCCCGATGAGAAGCCGGTGCTGGCGCCGCGCTGGCGCGGCACGCATCGCATGGAAGTGCACGCGGATGGCCGCCCCAAGTGCGTGGCGTGCGGCCTCTGTCCGACCATCTGCCCGTCGAACTGCATCCGCCTGGTGCCGGGTGAAGACGACCAGGGCAATCGCTATCCGATCGTTTACGAGATCGACGAATTCCGCTGCGTGTACTGCGGCATGTGCCAGGAAGTCTGTCCGGTGGAGGCGATTCATCTGGGACAGGACTACGAGAACGCGGAATTCACGCGTGACAGCTTCATTTACGATCTGGACCGCTTGATGGCGCAGGACCATCCGGTCACGGATTTGTGGGATCCTGCTGACCCGCTCGGCCAATGACCGAACTTCTCTGGTGGGTGTTCGCGGCGCTGACGCTCGGGGGCGCGATCGGGATGGTTTCCGGCCGCAATCCGGTAGCCAGCCTGTTGTTCCTGGTGCTCAGCTTCTTCAGCCTGGCCGCGCTCTATGTGCTGCTGGGCGCGCATTTCATTGCCGCGACGCAAGTGATCGTCTACGCGGGCGCCATCATGGTGCTCTTCCTGTTCGTCATCATGCTGCTCAACCTGGGCCACGACTACCAGGCCGACGTGCGGCGCGGCGCGTGGATCGTGGTCGGCTTCGTGTGCACCGGCCTGATGGGCTGGGCGCTGACGCGCGCGCTGCGCGGGCCCGCGGTAGCCGAGAACGCGGCGCCCGCCATCGAGCAGAGCGTGCGTGAGCTGGGCGCGGTCGGCGCCATCGCGCAGCCGCTGTTCCGCGACTTCCTCGTGCCTTTCGAGCTGACGTCGATCCTACTGCTGGTGGCCATCATCGGCGCGGTGCTGCTGGCCAAGCGGAGAATCTGATGGAAACACGTACCCTGATCCTGGCCACCATCCTGTTTTCGCTGGGCGTGTTCGGTGTGCTGATCCGCCGTAACGCGATCATCCTCTTCATGTGCGTCGAGCTGATGCTCAACGCGGTCAACCTGGCGTTCGTGGTCTTTTCGCGGCAGGTCGGCATCGAGGGCCAGGTCTTCGTCTTCTTCGTCATGGCGGTGGCGGCGGCCGAAGCGGCGGTCGGGCTGGCCCTGGTGATTTCGATCTTCCGCCACGTCGATTCGGTGGACATGAAAAACTTCAACCTGTTGCGTTGGTAAATGCAGACCGATGCACTAGCGCACGCATTCGAGCCGACCCTGCTCTGGGCGATTGCCTTACTGCCCTTGCTCGGTTTCGTCATAAACGGACTGCTCTCGCTGCACGCGCCCGCGAAGAAGGGGATCGTCACCATCGTCGGACCCGGCGTGGTGGGCGTCGCCTTCATCATCGCGCTCGTCAACTTCTTCCGCATGCTGGGCGCGGAGCTGCACGAGCCCGTGACCCAGCACTACTGGATGTGGATGCCGGTCGGCAATCTGCAGATCGCCGCCGCCTTCCAGCTCGACCAGCTGTCCATGCTCATGACGCTGATCGTGACCGGCGTCGGCTTCCTGATCCATCTCTACAGCGTCGGCTACATGCACGCCGACGCCGGGTACGCGCGCTACTTCGCGTATATCAATCTCTTCATCTTCTTCATGCTGATCCTGGTGCTGGCCGCCAACTTCCCGCTCATGTTCGTGGGCTGGGAAGGCGTCGGATTGTGCAGCTACCTGCTGATCGGCTTCTGGTTCAAGGATCGCGAGAAGGCGGACGCCGGCAAGAAGGCGTTCATTGTGAACCGCATCGGCGACTTCGGCTTCCTGGTCGCGATGATGATGATCTTCGCGAATCTGGGGACGCTCGATTTCGCCAACGTGTTCGCGGCCGCGCCCCAGGCCTTTCCCTATGCCGGCGCGGTGGTCACCGCGATCACGCTGTTCCTGTTCCTGGGCGCGACCGGCAAGAGCGCGCAGATCCCGTTGTACATCTGGCTGCCGGACGCGATGGCCGGTCCCACGCCCGTGAGCGCCCTGATCCACGCGGCCACCATGGTCACGGCCGGCGTCTACCTGGTGGCGCGCTCGAGCGTGCTGTTCGCGCTGGCGCCCGTCACCATGATCGTGATTGCCGGCATTGGCGCGCTCACCGCGCTGTTCGCCGCGACCATCGGCGTGATGCAATACGACATCAAGAAAGTCCTGGCCTACTCCACCGTCTCGCAGCTCGGCTACATGTTCATTGGCGTCGGCGTCGGCGCCTACACCTCGGGCATTTTCCACCTGATGACGCACGCCTTCTTCAAGGCGTTGCTCTTCCTCGGCTCGGGCGCCGTGATCCACGCGATGCACGAGGCACTGCATCACACGCACAAGGACTGGGACGCGCAGGACATGCGCAACATGGGCGGGCTGAAGAAGTACCTGCCCATTACCTGGATCACGATGTGGATCGGCACCCTGGCCATCGCGGGTGTCTGGCCGTTCGCCGGCTTCTTCTCGAAGGACGAGATCATCTGGCAGACCGCCGCGCGCGCGGTGGGGCCGTTCCAGGGGTGGTTCACGCTCTTCTGGGTCATGGCGCTGATCGCTGCCATGCTGACTGCGTTCTACATGACGCGGCTCATGATCATGACCTTCCACGGCGCCAATCGCACGGGCGAAAAGGAACGCCACCATCTGCACGAGGCGCCCTGGGTCATGACGGTTCCGCTCATCATCCTGGCTTTTCTGTCCGTGGTCGGCGGCTGGGTGAACGTTCCGGAAGCGATCGGCCACATGCCCGTGCTGGGCTGGGTCCCGCATTCGGAATGGCTGCATGAGTGGCTGCACCCGGTCACGGCGGCCGCCGACGATGTACTGGCCAGCAATGTCGGCGAGCTGGCGCACCAGTCGCCGCTGGGCGGGGGCGAGGCGGTGTGGGCGCTGCTGTCCTTCGCGATTGCCACCGTGGTCATCGTGCTGACCACGCGCGCACTGAGCCGGCGGGTGGTCGATCCGGCCGTCGAAGCGACGCCGCCGCGCGGCTTTGCCAAGGTACTGTACAACAAGTGGTACGTGGACGAGCTGTACGACAAATCGATCGTGCAGCCGGTCCTCACCATTTCGCGGGCGTCCTGGCGGTTCATCGATGAGAAGCTCATTGATGGCCTGGTCAACGGCGCGGGCTACCTGTCGCGCTTCGCGGGCTGGACCGGCTCGCGGCTGCAGACTGGACAACTGAACACCTACGCCTTCGCCATCGTGGTGGGCGTGCTGGTCGTTCTCGGCATTCTCCTGGTGCAATAGCATGGAAGCCTTCTTCAACTCTATCGGCTACGCGAGCTGGGGATTGCACTTCCTGCTGTGGTTCCCGATCGCTGCCATGATCCTGATCCTGGCGTCCAACGAGGCGGCCGCGAAAACGGTGGCGTTCGTCTGCGGGATCATCGAATTCGTCGTCACGATCCCCTTGTGGATGCTCTTCGACATTGCGGACGGCCGCTTCCAGTTCACGTCCGTCGTGCCGTGGATCCCGGAATGGGGCATCTTCTACCGCATTGGCGTGGACGGCATCAGCGTGCTGCTCATCATGCTGAGCAGCTTCCTGCTGCCCATCACGATCCTGGGCGCGTTCAACTACATCCAGCAGCGGCGCCGGGCGTTCTACGCCATGCTCATGCTGCTGCACACCGGCGTGGTCGGCGTGTTCATGGCCGGCGATCTCTTCCTGTTCTTCATGTTCTGGGAGATCATGCTGGTGCCGATGTACTTCATCATCGGCATCTGGGGCGGGCAGCGCCGGATTTACGCCGCGATCAAGTTCTTCCTGTATACGACGTTCGGCTCGCTGCTCATGCTGGTCGGCATCCTGTACCTGTTCTTCAAGTTCAAGGCGGTGACGGGCACGCCTTCGTTCGCCTGGATCGACCTCGTGCAGCTGCCGCTCACGCTGAAGGAACAGATCTGGCTGTTCGTCGCGTTTGCGCTCGCCTTCTCGGTGAAGGTGCCGCTCTTCCCGTTCCACACCTGGCTGCCGGACGCGCACGTCGAAGCGCCCACACCGGGATCCGTGGTGCTGGCCGCCGTGCTCCTCAAGCTGGGTGCCTTCGGCTACCTGCGATTCCTGCTGCCCTTGTTTCCGGATGCGTCGGTGCACCCGGCCGTGGTTACCACGATGCTGGTGCTGGGCGTGATCGGCATCATCTACACGGCGTGGGTGGCCGCCGTGCAGCCCGATGCCAAGAAGCTGATCGCCTACACGTCGGTGGCGCACATGGGGTTCGTCGTGATCGGCATCTTCGCGCTGACGGTGCAGGGCATTCAGGGCGCGATGATCGTCATGCTGTCGCACGGTTTGTCCACGGGCGCAATGTTCCTGCTGCTCGGCATGCTGTACGAACGACGACACACGCGCACCATCGCGGACTTCGGCGGGCTGGGGGCCGTCGCGCCCATGTTCGCGGCCATCTTCATCTTCACCGCGTTTGCCAGCATCGGCTTCCCCGGCACGAGCGGCTTCATTGGCGAGTTCCTCGCCCTGATCGGCACGTTCCAGACGCATCCGGTGATCGCGGTCTTCGCCGCGACCGGCGTCATCTTCGCCGCGTACTACATGCTGCCCATGGTGCAGCGCATCTGGTTCAACCGCCTGGACAAACCCGAAAACGAACGGCTGCCCGACCTGAATCGCCGCGAGCTCGTGGTCCTGATTCCGCTCGTGGTGATGATGCTGCTGCTGGGCGCGTATCCCAAGCCGTTCCTGGAACGAAGTGAAGTGACCGTGCTGCAATTGATCGAAACTGTGGAAGCCAAGCGGGGCGCCGCGCTGCCGCCGGTATTCAGCTCGGTGAACGTGCCATGACACTCGATTTCAGCAACCCCGCGCATTACGCGCTCGCCCTGCTGCCCGAAACGGTCCTGTCGGCGTGGGCCATGCTGCTGCTGCTGATCGACGTGTTTCAGAAAGGCGACGCGAGCGGTCCGTCGCGCCGGTCGATCGGCTGGCTGGCGCTCTTCGGCGTCGTCCTCGCTGCAGTCGCGAATGGCTGGCTGCTTACCGTCGATACGACGTCGAATACCGGCATGATCGCGGTCGACAGCTTCCGCGTCTTCAGCAACTTCCTGCTGCTGCTGGCCGCCGCGCTCTTCGTGCTGATCTCCGAGCGGTACCTGGAGCGGGAAGGCCTGCAATGGGGCGAAGTGCATGTCCTCGTGCTGCTGGCCACCGTCGGGATGATGGTGTTCGCGGGCGCCAACGATCTCATGGTCGCGTTCATCGGCCTGGAGATGATGTCCGTGCCGGTGTACGTGCTTACCGGCGTCAACCGGCGCGATCGCCGCTCCGCGGAAGGCGCGCTCAAGTACTTCCTGCTGGGCGCTTTTTCCAGCGCCTTCTTCCTCTTCGGTGTCGCGCTCGTCTACGGTGCCACCGGAACGACGGTCCTGCCGCTGGTGGCGAGCGCGGTGGCGAGCCGGGGCGACAGCCTGCTGCTCATCGGCGGTATCGGCATGCTGGCGGTGGGCTTTGGCTTCAAGGTGGCGGCGGTGCCGTTCCACATGTGGACGCCCGATGCGTATGAAGGCGCGCCCGGCCCGGTAACCGGCTTCATGGCGACGGGCATCAAGGCCGCCGCGTTCGCGGCGTTTCTGCGCGTATTTCTGACCGCCTTTCCATCGCTCACGGGCACATGGGTGCAGATGATCGCGTGGCTGGCCATCCTGACCATGGTCGGCGCCAACCTCATCGCGCTGGTCGAGGGCAACGTGAAGCGCATGCTCGCGTACTCGAGCATTGCGCACGCCGGGTACCTGCTGGTCGCGCTCGCGGCCGGCAGCGTCATGGGCGCCGCGTCGTACCCGTTCTACCTGGTCGTCTACACGCTCATGACGGTGGGCGCCTTCGCGGTCGTGTTCGTGGTCAGCCGGCGTGGCGAGTCGCGCCTCGACCTCGAAGCGTACAGCGGCCTGGGCTGGCAGAAGCCGCTGATTGGCATCGTCATGACCATCTTCCTGCTGTCCCTCGCCGGATTCCCATTCACCGGCGGCTTCATCGGGAAGGTCTACATCCTGCGCGCCGCGGTCGAAAACAACCTCGTGCCGCTGGCCATCATCCTCGTGCTGACTTCGCTCGTTTCGTACTGGTACTACCTGCGCATGGCCTGGTACATGTGGTTCCGCGAACCCGCCACGACCGCCACCCCGGCAGCGGAGCCGCTGCTGTTGAACGGCACCCTGAAATTCGCGCTGGTGGCGACGGCCGTCCTGCTCGTGGTACTGGGCGTGCTGCCCAATGACCTGCTGAATGCAGCCGCACGGAGCGCCGCGTCGCTGTCGGTCGAGGCGGCGTCGCTCGGGATGCAGCCCTAACGGATTCAACGAAATTTTCACCACGGAGAACACGGAGAACACGGAGGCGTTCGAGCCACGGAACCCGAATCAATTCATGTTTTGATTTGAACGGCGAATATGGATCAGAAGCGACTCCGTGCTCTCCGCGTTCTCCGTGGTAAAAGAATTCCAGACAGCCAGAAAAGAAGC
>CBJLQC010000020.1:0-13584 GCA_966424955.1 uncultured bacterium
CTGGTCGGCGCGGTCATCGCCGGCCGGCCGAATTCCCGGCATCACGACCAGGAAGTCGGTGCCGTGACGGCGCTTCAGCATTTCCGCCTCCAGTGCCGATGCGACGACGCCGTGCGCTCCCGCATCGGCCGCCAGCTGCGCCAGCCGGCCAACCTCTTCGCGCAGGGAATTGATCTGCTTGCCCCAGGCGTGCTCCGCCTCATCGACGCCCATGGACGTCAGTAGCGTCACAGCGAGCAGCCGCGTATGCGCTTCACCTACCGCCTCACGCGCGGCCCGGATCATGTTACCGCCGCCGCTGGCGTGCAGGGTGAGCAGATCGACGTCGAGCGCGATGGCGGCCTCGACCGCGCGTGCGACCGTGTTCGGAATATCGTGAAACTTGAGATCGAGGAAGACGCGCTTGCCCTCGGCCTTGAGCTGCTTCACGATGTCCGGACCGGCCAACGTAAACAGCTCGCTGCCGATTTTGTAAAAAGAAACGGCCGCGCCGAGCTGGGCTACGAGCCGCGCGGCCGCCGCACTGCTCTTCACGTCGAGCGCTACAATCAAACGGTCAGTCAAGAATTCGCCTCAGGTGACGCGGCCACTACCAATCAGCTCGGCAATATGTGCTGCACCACCGCCGCGGCCATTTTTCAGGTTTGACAATACACGGTACGCCGCGCGGGGGTCCGCAAAACTAGCGGTTCCGACCTGAATCAGGGAGGCGCCGGCCAGGAAATACTGGAGGGCATCGTCAGCCGTACGGATTCCCCCTACGCCGACCAGTGGTACCCGGACACGGCGCCGCGCCTGGTACACCGCGTGTACGCCCATGGGCAGAATGGCCGGGCCGCTCACGCCGCCCGTCCCGGCGCCGAGTCGCGCGCGCCGGGTCTTCAGGTCGAACAACAAGCCGGGAAAGGTATTGATCAGCGTCAGGCCATCCGCCCCCTCGCTGACGGCGACTTCGGCCAGCGCACCGATATCGGGAACGTTAGGGGCGAGTTTGACCAGGAGCGGCCGGCCCGTCGCTCGGCGTGCGGCCCGCACGACGCCCGCAAGCAGGTCCGCGCGGCTGGAGAAATACGTGCCGCCTTCCTTCACGTTGGGGCACGAAACGTTCAGCTCATAGCCGAGAAACCCCGGATTCGTCTCCAGGCTGTCGATGATCTGCGCGAATTCCTCGACGCTCCGGCCGGCCACGTTGACGAAGACGTGCGTGCCCGCTGCGTGCTGCGCCAGCCACGGCAGCTTGCTTTGCTTCACTTCCTCCAGCCCGACATTCGCGAGCCCCACCGAGTTGAGCATTCCGGCGCCGTACTCGATTACCCGCGGCGACGGATTGCCTGCGCGTGGCTCGACGGTAACGGCCTTGAGGACCAGGCCACCCAACTCGTTGATGTCGAAAAAACCCTGCATCTCCTCGCCATAGCCGCAGGTGCCGCTGGCGAGGAGCACAGGGTTCTTGAACGTCACGCCGAACAGCTGTTGTTCGAGGTTCACTAATTTATGGTGTCACGCTTCGTCTTCGGGTCCGTGAGCCGGCGCCGATTGGCCAACGAGTCGGCGCGATCGCGCGTCTGACCGCGCAGCACGGTGCTGTCAGCCTTGAGGTATTCCGCGACCTTGATGGTATCGGCACGCACGCACGCGACGCGCACGCTGTCCGCACGCACGCCGACGATGCCCAACGTATCGAGCATCATGCCGCAGGCCAGACGCACGCTGTCGCTGCGCGCAGCCAGTCTGAGGCTGTCCAGCGTGGCGACGGCGCGATTGACGGTAACGTCCTGCCGGTCGGCGAGCTGCGCACCTTCCTCGCGCATGGCCTTCAGCAGACGCTGCAGCCGCTCCTCAGCCACCACAAACGCCTCCGCATCGGCCCCACCGTTCAATGCCTGCGCGTAAGGCGAAGCCTGCAGGGTCATGAAGCGCTCGCGCAGCGGAGCCGCTTCCGGCGCATCGGGTGCCAGGGCAATCGCAGCGAGCAGTGCCTTGCCTGCCCATGCGCTGTGCGGCGCGACGTCGACATAGGTAGTGAAAAGGCGGCGCGCCAGCGGATATGCGCCCAGCTCGTCACGCGCCACTTCGGCGGCCGCATACAGCGCGGCCGGCTGCCCCGAGGTCTGCGCTCTCTGCACCAGCACTTCGACAATGCGCATGGTGCGCAGCACAGGCGGTACGGTGGGATCGGTCAGCGCGGGCAGCAGCAGGGCGCGCAGCTGCTGCAGATCCTCGAGCGTGCCGGCGTGCGGCAACCGGCTGCGCGCCAGACGCAGGCGCGCGGCATTGGCCACCACTGCGATCGAACGGGCCGAGAGCTGAGTCAGCTCGTTGGCCGCGGTCAGTGTATCACCACCGCGCAAGGCCACCTCGGCGCGGATGAGGGCAACGCTGTCCCGTGCGGAAGCGAGCCAATCGGGCAGCGGGGCGGAAAGCATGGCGCGTGTTGCGGGGGCGCCAAACGACTGGACGGCCAGCAATGCCAGATCGAAGATGGTATCCATGTTCTGGCGTGCATCACCGCGTGCGAACAGACTGGCAAATGCCGATGTCGTGCGAGCGGAGTCCCGCTGCTCGATCCCCAGAACGATGCGCTCGAGCTGCACCGCGAAATGCCACGGATCGTCGGCGGTCACGGCGTCGAGGTCTTCCCACGCACGCGCGATGTTGCCGGTCCGATGGTAGGCCCGCGCGCGCCAGAGGTGCGCGCGACCGCGCAGCGCATCGCTGGCACCGGCCACCGCGGAATCGAGGTGCACGACGGCATTGGGCAGATCGTTCAAGGCCAGCGCCGATGCACCCGCCAGCGCGCGCGCATCCGCACGCATGGTGGCGTCCCCAGCGAGAGTCAGCAGCTCGGTGGCCGCGGCCCGGGCGGCGGCATATTCACCCAACTCGAATCGCGCGCGCGCGATCAGGTGCAGCGCATCGTCGGACCAGCGGCCCTTCGGATACTTGCGATAGCTGCGTGCGGCTTTCTCGATGACGCCCTTGAAGGCGTCGTGCGCCGGGACCAGCTGTCCGCGCGCGGCGGCGCGCTCACCATCCGCGAATTGCCGCTTCGCGTTGTACAGCGAATTGAAGTAGCCGCACCCGCCCAGGGCGAGCACGAGGCCGAGCGCGATGAGGCCGCGTCTCATTGCGTCGCCCACAAGTGTTCGTGCGACTCGAAGAACTTCGAAATCGCGCGGGTCAGGCCGAACGCGATCTTGTCCTGGAACTCGGTTGTCCCAAGCAGCCGCATTTCCTGCGGATGCGACATGAACCCGATCTCGACCAGCACGGCGGGCATGAGCGCGCCCACCAGCACCCGAAAGCCGGCTTGCTTGACGCCGCGGTTGGGACCGGGGTGGAAGGCAGAGACCTCGCGCTGGATGACTTCCGCGAAATCGTTGGAGGCGCGCTGGTAGTAGTCGTTGCGCAATCCATTGAGCACGAGATCCAGCTCGGGCGCGCTGTTGGCCGACTTCTTTTCCTCGTACTGGACGGCCGCGTTTTCCATCTCGGCCACGCGACGCTCGTCCTCGGTGCGGGCCTCACTCAGAAAATACGTCTCGAAGCCTTCCGATCCCTTGACCCCCGAATTCGCGTGGATCGACACGAAGAGCGCGGCCGGCCGCGTGTTCTTCCACTGATTGGCGCGATGCGGCCGATCCGCGAGCGCAATCAGCGTGTCGCGGGTACGGGTCAGATGCACCTCGAAGCCACGATCGCGCAGCAGAGCCGCCAGCTTCAGGGCGACGGCGAGCGTCACGTTTTTTTCACGAACGCCGTTTGCCGCGATCTTGCCCGGATCCTTGCCGCCATGGCCGGCGTCGATCACGACCACGCGCGCGTTGCGTGCGGATGATGCCGGCGCCGGTGCCGGTTTCGCCGGTGCCGGTTTCGCCGCGGTCGTGGCCGACTTCTGTGTCGCTTTGGCCGGCGGGCTGATTGCCTTGCTACCGCTCGCGGAGTCGCGCGACTCGTCGCGGGCTTTCAACCGCAGCACGCCCTCGCGGTAGCTCAGGTGCACCGGGAAGTGCTGGGGCAGCCATTCCATGAAAAATTGGGTGGATACGAGCGTGCCGCGCGGACCGCGGCGGACGGGCGCGGCCAGCTGATGGACTTCGTCGCCGACCACGAAGAACGGCGAGGTGTATTCGAAGGTGATGGTGTTGCCGAAGATACTGAGCTGCGCGCCGCGCGCGTCCCTGGTGACGGTCGCGCCCAGCGGGGCCAACGCCTCCAAATTAAAAACAGCGTTGCCGCGGCTGCGCTCGACTTCGATGGTTTTGACGCGCGTGCCGGCGTCGAGCACCAGCGGCACGCCCTGCGCGCGCAGCGGGGCGGTGCTCAGCAACACAAGGAAAAGCAGTAATACAGGCATTCAGCGATTCTTCACGACTCGTTCGATTTCCCGCTTCGCATCCTTGCGCTTGATGTCTTCGCGTTTGTCGTAGAGCTTTTTGCCGCGCACCAGCGCCAGGCTGACCTTCACGTACCCCCGGGAAATGTAAAGATCCAGCGGCACGAGTGTCAGCCCTTTCTCCTTGGTGGCGCCAATGAGCCGTCGGATTTCCCTGGTTTTGAGCAGCAATTTGCGGGGCCGGGTCGGATCCGCGTTCCAGCGGCTGGCCGGATCGTACGGGCTCACATGCATGTCGTAGAGCCACACCTCGCCGCCATTGACGCGCGCGAAGGACTCGGCCAGGCTGGCCCGGCCGTCCCGGATCGACTTCACCTCGGGTCCGGTCAGCACGATGCCCGCTTCCAGCTGTTCGATGATGTGGTATTCGTGGAGCGCCTTCTTGTTCCGGGCGACCGTCTTTTTGCCATCGGTCTTCTCGCGGGCCATCAGACGAGCCGCTCTTTCTGGCGCTTGCGGATGCGCCTGAGCGCGTAGACCTGGCCGACTTCACCGCCGAGCACGAAGGCGATCCCGATGTAATAGGTCCAAAAAACCAGGATCACGAGGTTCAGGAAGTTGCCATACGTCGAGCCGTATTCGGCGACGTTCAGCGCGTACCATGCGAAGAGACGCTTCAGCAGCTCGAACATGATGGTGGTAAACGTCGCGGCAACGAGAGCGGTGCGCCAATGGATGCGGCGCAGCGGCAGATAGCGGTAGATCAGGATGAACATGATCCAGATGGACAGCGCCGCGATCACGGAAAGCAGGTACTTCTCGAACCAGGCGGTGGGCTGCACGCCCAGCAGCTCGGTGCCCGTCTTGGTGATGATGTTGATGATGACGGTGACGGCCACGTTGATGGCGAACAGGATGCCGGCCACCACTACCATTTGTATGTCGAACCACTTGCCGCGGATGATGTTGCGGTCTTCACCGACATCGAACACTTCCCGCAGGACGAAGCGAAGCGTGCCGACCAGGCGGGTGGATACCCAGACGAGGACGAGCAAGCCAAAGCCGATGAAGCCGCCACTCTTGCGGAGCAAGCCTTCGATGATCTGGTCTTCGACGAACTGCCGGAACTCCGGTCCGGCCGGCGGCAGCGCTTCGAAGATGTAGTCGGCCAGGAACTTGGATGGATCCTGCACCTGGTTCTGCAGGACCACACCGGTAATGCCGAGGACGGCCAGCAGCAACGGCACGATGGCGACGATCAGGTTGAACGCGATGGCGCCCGACATGAAGAAGATGCCGTCCTGGTCGGCCTTCTTGTAGACACGGCGCAGGAAGTCACGGAACCCTTCGAAGAACGTCTCATCGCGCCTGGGCGGCCGCGGTTGATATCGCCGCTCGCTCGCCCTGCGCTGCAGCTCGCGTTGCTCGTACTGCATAAAACTAAAGGCCCTCCTCCCGAAGGGCCTTCGCTTTGGTCAGCTGCCGGCACACGTCAGATCTCGTCATCTTCGTCGAGGATCTCGACCTCGTCGTAGCCGCGCCCGGTGCGGGCCGCGCGCGCGCCGGCCTCGAAGCCGGCCCGCGCTTCACGAATGCGCCGCTCCATATCCGCGCGGCTCTCGCGTGCAGCCGAGCGGCCGGCGTCGATGGCACTGCGCGCGCGCTGCACACCTCCACCCACCTGGGTGCGGACGTTGTCCACCGCGCCCGTCACGGATTCCTGCACGGTGCGCACCGTATCCTCGGCCGCTTCCTTCAGTCTGAGCGCACGCTGGGAAATCGTCTCGCGCGTATCACGCCCGGTGCGTGGTGCAAACAGCAACGCAACGCCGGCGCCGATCAGGGCCCCCAGGAAGAAGGGTACGATGCCGCTGTCTTCATGGCGCTCGACCACGATATAGGGCACATCCTCATTAAACTCGCGTCGTCGCATAATCGTCCTAGGAAGTAGCCGCTACGGGCTCTTTCAGATACGTCATCAGCTTCTGCCGCAGGTCCTTCTCCTTCACGCCCAGGATCTTGGCCGTCTTGTCGTAATCCCCGGAGGTGAAGGCGAACGTCTTCAGGGTCAGGACCCGCTCGCTCTCCTCCAGCGAAGTGCCGACCTGAATGTGCACTTCCTGCTCCGTCATCGCCAGATGACGCGGCTGCAGGTCATTGACTTCGATCTGGTCGCCGCGCGCGAGGATGACCGCCCGCTCGATGGCGTTCTTCAGCTCGCGCACGTTGCCCGGCCAGCGATAGATCTCCAGGTATTCGCGCGCGCCCTCGCTGAAGCCCTTGATCTCCTTGCCCTGCTCCTTGGAGAAGCGCTGCAGGAATTCCTCGGCCAGCAGGCGCACGTCACCGCCCCGCTCGCGCAGCGGCGGCAAATACATCGGTATGACGGCCAGGCGGTGATATAGATCGTCGCGGAGTTTGCCCTCGCGGAGCGCGTCCCCGCCGTTCTTGTTGGTCGCCGCCACGATACGAATATCGACTTCGATCTCCTTCTTGCCGCCCAGCCGCCGGAATGCCCGCTGCTCCAGCGCGCGCAAAAACTTCACCTGGATGTCCGGCTCCATTTCCGCGACCTCGTCCAGGAAAAGCGTGCCGCCATCGGCCAGCTCGAACGCGCCGGGCTTTTCGGTGATCGCACCCGTAAACGCACCTTTTTCGTGGCCGAAAAGCTCGTTCTCGAGAATCTCACGCGGGAAGGCGCCGCAGTTGAGAGCGATGAACGGACCGCGCTTGCGCGTCGACTTCTGGTGTATCGCGCGCGCGACGAGCTCCTTGCCGGTGCCGCTTTCGCCGACGATCAGCACGCTCGCATTCGACGGCGCCACCGCATCAATCATGTTATAGATACGGCGCATTTCGTCGGACTGGCCGAGCATCTCGCCGTACCGCGTCAGGCTCTCCAGCCGCTGCTGCAGATCGCGATTGGCCGTCCGGACCTGGTACTTCTCGAGGGCGCGCGGAATCAGCACCTTCAACCGCTCGAGGTCGAGCGGCTTGGTCAGATAATCGTAGGCACCGTTGCGCATCGCCTCCACGGCCGACGTCACGGTGCCCTTCCCTGTGATGATGATGACCTCGCTGTCGATCTGCTGCTCGCGCATGCGCGCAAAAAGCTCCAGGCCGTCGAGCCCGGGCATCTTGAGATCGGCCAGCACGAGGCCGAAATCACCGCTCCTGACCTTTTCCCAGGCTTCGTTGCCATCCGACGCCGTGTCGACAGAGTACCCTTCCTCACCGAGCAGCATCTGCAGACCTTCGGCGATGTGCCGCTCGTCGTCCGCAATCAGCAGCCTGGGATGATTGGAGCGTTGCGCCTTGGGGGCCGGCTTTTCGACCGGTGCGGTTTTACGACGCGTTTTATTCAAGCGTGTACCTGTATATCGTTCATTGTCATACGAAACTGGTGCTGCCCGGCACGAGCAGGACCGCCGTGCTACCTGCGCGACCGGCGGCCGGTTCCGACATCGTAAGTGCACCGCCCGCGGCCTCGATCAGCGACTGGGCCCGCTTCACGTACTCGCTGCCCGCGCCAAAGCCGCCTGGGGCAGTGGCGACTACGACCTCGGCACCGCCATCCGTTGCCCGAGTATCGATCCGCAAGCGCTCGGGCGTGCCGTCCGCGTACACGGCCGTGATCAAATTGAGTAGTGCGAACTTTACCACGTCGCGCGGCAATCGCGTGAACAGCTCAGAACCGGTTGTCAGTGCGAAGTCGACGCGCGCTCCCGCCGCTTGCGTCTCCAGCAGCAGTCGCAGCTCTTCCACCGTCTCGTCCACGGACATCGGATTCGCATCCGCGCGTGGTGGCCGCATCAGGAAAACGAGCTGATCGACCAGTTTCGTCAACCGCGCGATTTCCTGGTCGATGACACCCGTCAAATCGAGCGCCTTGTCCTGCGCGCCCGCGGCGACGCGCCGCCGGAGCACCTCCAGATTGACCACCATGGCATTGAGCGGATTCCGGATCTCGTGAGCGAGATCATCGGCGAGCTTGCTCACGACGTCATAGCGGTTCGCACGTTCGTCGAGCCCGAGCCTCACACCGGCCTGTTCACTGTTGGTGGCATGGCCGGCCATTGTTGCAGGTTTCATGCTAAACTGGGTCCAGCCGTTCGCGCAAAGATTTATCTGGCCCGCAGCTCTGCGTCGACCAGTTTCCAGTATTCACGCTGGAACTGGGGGGCGCAATCCGCCGAAAAGACGCGGCCGTCGAGCGATCGGATGGGTACGACGCCCTGCGACGTCATGGTCGCGAAAGCCGCCTCGGCGTCATCGAGCTCGGCGCGTGGCCACAAGCCTTCCTCTACCTGAAAGCCCTGCGCGCGCGCGATGTCGATGAGGATGCTGCGCGTCACGCCTTCCAGGATGCCGCCGGCGAGGGCGGCGGTGCGGATCGTATTGCCTTTGCGCCAGAAGAAATTCCAGGTAGGTCCTTCGGCGATCTCGCGGCGTGCGGTGAGGAGGAGCGCGTCATCGACACCGGCTCGGTCGGTCTCGAGCGTCGCCAGGATCGCGTACACGCGGCCGAGCGCGTTGAGATGCGCGGGGACGGGATGGGGCGCAGGCCGCAACGTATCTGCCGTCACCAGCGTCCAGCCGCGCGCAGCCCGCTCGTGCCAGTCCGGTGCAACCGATGACATGGTGATGAGGAGGGTGGGCGGCCCGGCGCCGCGCGTTTTCAGGCCGGCGCCTCCGCTGCCGCGGGTGAGTGTTACCCGCAGCGAACCTTCTACGAGCTGATTACGCGCGGCGATCTCGTGGGCAAGCTGTGCCAGTTCAGGCGTGGTTGGCGCGTCGAGCGCGAGGGTGCGGGCGCTTTCCTGGAAGCGGGCGAGGTGCTGCTGCAGGCGAAAGTACTTACCCTGGTGCAGCCGCGCAGTCTCGAACACGCCGTCGCTGAAAAGGAAGCCGCGATCGCTGATCGGGATGCGGGCAGCTTCGTGCGGCATCCACTCACCGTTCAGGTAGACGATCACTGCACGATCCGTCGAGGGTCGCGGCTGACGGCGTCGGGGCGCTGATAACCGACCCGTCCGAAGAAGCCGTAGGTGAGCTCCTTGCCGAGCTCGACACCGGGCTGGTCGTACGGATTAACCTGGTAGAGCGCACCGGCATACGCGGTGGCGATCTGCAGCATCATGAAGATCTGCCCCATGGCGTGCGCATCCAGTTTGGGCAGCTCGATGGTCATGTTCATCCGTCCGCGCTGCGCGAGTGCCTGCGCGGTCGCGCGGCGCTCCGCGTCGAGCAATTCGCCAAGGGTGTGGCCGCCCAGATACGCCAGCGCGTCGACGTCCTGGTATTGCTTCGGAATCGCCACATCAGCACCCCGCTCGCCGATCGCGAGCATGGTAACGGTCTTGTCAAACGGGCCTTCCATGTACAATTGGACCTGCGAGTGCTGGTCGGTCGCGCCCAATGCCTTGATGGGTGTCGGTCCGCGGTCGTCCTTGCCCAGGCTTTCCGCCCAGAGCTGGCGAAACCAATCAGCAGTGAGGTAAAGCCGGTCGGAATAGGCGAGCATCACGTGGATGGGCGCCTTCAGCCGGGTGTCCGCTGCGTGCTGCAGGCAGGCGAATGCACCGGCCGGATTGCGGGCGACATCGTCGACCGCGCAACGCTCGACCATGGCCTGCGCGCCGGCCAGCAACGCCTGTACATCTATGCCGACCAGCGCGGCGGGCAACAAACCGACCGCGGAAAGCACGCTGAAGCGTCCGCCGACATCAGACGGAATCGGCAGAGTCGGGATGTTTTCCGTGCGTGCCAGCTCGCGCAGCACACCTTTCTCCGGATCGGTCGTAAACAGCAGGTGGCTGCGATATGCCTCCTCGTCCTCGCCGAATGCCGCGCGCAGCCGCTCATACACGATCAGGAACTGCGCCATCGTCTCCGCCGTCGTTCCCGATTTGCTGACGACATTGAACAACGTGCGGCGCAAATCGAGTCGGTCGAGCAGCGGACCGATGGTGGACGGATCCACGTTGTCGAGCACGTAGAGGCGCGGAAAGTAGTCGCGCTGGTCGTCGGTCAGCTCGTTCCAGTGGGGTTTGAGCAGCGCCTGCTGCAGGGCGAGCGTGCCCAGGGCGGAGCCGCCGATGCCGAGCACCACGACGGTATCGAACGCCTGGCCGATGCCTTCGGCGAAACCGAGGATGTCGCGGAGCACATCGCCCGGCTCGGTGAGCTTGAAAAAGCCGATCTCACCGCGCTTACGCTGCCCTTCGACATCCTGATGCACGGTCCGGAAACGCTCCGCGTAATCCTTCAGCGCTTCCTCGGTGATGCCGCGTCCGTTCAGCGCGGAGGACATCATGTTGTGATAGTCGAGTACGATCCGTTCGGGCATTAGATCTCCACCTCCAAACCATCGTGCGCGGGCCGCACGTGGGACGGCAGCGCGCGCAGCAGCTGCGCATGCGTCACGCGATGCGTCAGGTGCGTGAGCCAGGTCGTGCGCGCGCCCAGCTCCTCCGCGGCGCCTACCGCTTCGTCGATCGTGAAATGGGTGGCGTGCGGCTTACCAAACCACAGCGCATTGAGTACCAGCACCTCGATGCCGGCCAGTGCGGCGCGGGCCTGCGTGGTCAGCATCTTGGCGTCCGTGATGTAGCCGAGCGGGCCGCAGCGAAAACCGTAGGACAGCACATCGCCGTGCGGCAGACCGATGGGCAGGAGGGTGAAGCCGGCTACCTCGACCGGCTCGAAGTCGGAGAACGTGCGCAGGTCGAGCCGCACCTTGGGTCCGCCGATGGGCTGGTAATCGTCGTCGAAAACATATGCGAACTTGCTGCGCAGGAAGGCCGCGTTGGCGGCGTCGGCCCAGGTCGGCAGCGGCGTGCGCCCGGGCCGCGAGAACACGCGCAGATCGTCGATACCATGCGTGTGGTCGGCGTGGCCGTGGGTGTACCAAACGGCGTCGATGTCGCCGACACCGGCGTCGAGCAGCTGAAGGCGCAGCTCGGGCGGCGTATCGATCAGCAGGTTACGCGTACCATCATCGTTGCGCAGCAGCGCGGCGTGCCGCGTGCGCCGGTCGCGTGCATCGGTGGAAGTGCAGGCCGCGCACGAGCAGCCAATCACCGGTATGCCGAAGGAAGTGCCGGTCCCCAGGAACCGGAGTCGCATCGGGCTATACCTCCTCGACGCGCAGCATGTTGGTCGTACCCTGCGTGTGGAAAGGTATCCCGGCGGTCACCAGGATACGCTGGCCGCGCTTTCCCAGGCGCTGGGCCAGCAGCTCCTTGCGGGCGAACTCGAGCATGTCTTCATAAGTCGGTTCTCCCTTGTACAGCGCGGGATACACGCCCCACACGAGCGCGAGCTGCCGCCAGGTGCGTTCGTCGTTGCACACGCCCAGGATGGGCACCGGTGGGCGATAGCTCGAGACCAGGCGCGCCGACGCGCCGCTGCGCGTGAAGCTGACCACGGCGGGCGCGCCCAGCAGCCGCACGGCTTCGACGGTCGCCGCCGCAATGGCATGCTCGGTCGGTGTGGCGCCAATACGCAGGTTCTGCGTGATGGGAATGTCGTATTTGGGGCCTTCCTCGAAGGCCGACGTCTTTTCGATCTCGCCGGCGATGCGCGCCATTGCTTCAACCGCGAGGAGCGGGTATTTGCCGGCCGCGGTTTCGCCCGAGAGCATCACGGCATCGGTCCCGTCGAACAGCGCGTTGGCGACGTCGCTGGCTTCGGCACGCGTCGGCCGCGGATTCTCGATCATGGATTCCAGCATCTGCGTGGCGGTGATGACCGGCCGACCGTAGAGGTTGGCGAGCTGGATGATCCGCTTCTGGGCGATCGGCACCTGCTCGAAGGGCAGCTCGACGCCGAGGTCGCCGCGCGCGACCATCACGGCATCGGTTTCCACCATGATCTGCTCGATGTTTTCGAGCGCGACATCCTTCTCGATCTTGGCGACGATGAGCGGTCCCTTGGGCAGCCGCCGGCGCAGGTCGCTCACGTCCTCGCGTCGCTGCACGAAAGACAAGCCGATGTAATCGACGTCCTGCTGGATCGCGAACTCGAGATCGACGAGGTCTTTCTCGGTGAGCGACGGCGCGCTCACCCGGATGCCCGGCAGGTTGATGCCCTTGTTCTGCTTGAGCAGCCCACCGCGCACGATGCTGCAGTGCACGCGGTCACCTTGCACCGCGGTCACGCGCAGCTCCATCAGCCCGTCGTCGAGCAGGATGCGGTTGCCGGGCCGTACGTCCTGAGCGAGCTGCGGATACGTCGTAGGCAGCTCGCTGTCCCGCTCGGTGCCTTCCGGCACCAGCGTCACCGCGGTCTTGTCACGCAGCTCCACGGGCTCGGGCAGGGCGCCGATACGTATTTTCGGGCCGGCCAGGTCCACGAGGACTGCCAGCGGCTTATCGCCGTTCGCGCATGCCTCGCGCGCCCACTTGATGACATCGGCATGTTCTTCATGGCGGCCGTGCGCCATGTTGATACGCAATACATCCGCTCCCAGGTCGAGCAGCGCGTGGATCGCGTCGCGCGCGTGAGTCGCGGGTCCGACTGTCGTGACTATCTTGGTTCGCACTGGTTTTCTTCAGGCCTCCCACACCACTTCGCCATTGACTACCGTCGCGGCGTTTTCCAGACCGAGCAACGCTTCAGGATCGACCGCGAGCGGATCCTGGCGCCACACCGCGAAGTCCGCCCACGCGCCGGATTGTAGCACTCCCTGCCGGCCGACCGCACCGGCCGCCGACGCCGCGCCAGCCGTGTAGCCCGACAATACCTCACGGATGCCGATGCGCTGTTGCGCGTGCCAGCCGTCGATCGGCTGATGGTGCTGGTCACGCCGCGCAACGGCGGCATACAAGCCGAGACGTGGATCGGCCGGCTCGACGGGCGCATCCGAGCCGCACGCGAGGACCGCGCCGTTGTCCAGCAAAGTGCGGAACGCGTACGTGGCTGCCGCGCGCTCGCCCCAGTGCCGGTCGGCGGCCCGCCAGTCGGTCATGAGATGACAGGGTTGAACCGAGCACACCACGCCGCTGCCCAGCAGGCTCACCAGGTCGGACGGAAAGCACTGGACATGCTCTACTCGATGGGGCAGCGCCGGCACGCGCGGTGCCGCGCTCAGCACTTCGAACGCCATGGCCACGGCCGCATCGCCGATGGCATGCACCGCGCTGGCGATGCCGGCAGCGGCGGCCCGCGCGACGATATCCTGGAAACCATCACGCGGCAGCACCTGCACACCCACATCGCTGGAGGCCTCGTACGGCTCGCGCATC
>CBJLQC010000021.1:0-13464 GCA_966424955.1 uncultured bacterium
AGCAATAGAGAGGAAAAGCGCATCATGTCACACCTGCCGGGGTCTCAGGTACGTTCGGTGGGCCGCCATGGCGGCTCGTTCAGGTCGCAGGGTAGATTCGCGCCATGAACCTGGTACTCGCAATCGCGTGTGACGCTGCAACAGTCAGTCCGCAGGGCAAGCTGGACGTGCAGGGGATCTATAACGAGTTGTCAGCGCCCAACTTCCCGGCCGCGCAGGAGCAGCTGACCGTAGTTCTGGTACTCGAATGGGGCGCGCGTGACGTCGGCGAACAGCCCATCCGGGCCGACCTGATCGCCCCGGACGGCGAAATGGTCGTCACCATCCAGGGGCATACCGAGGTGGAACTGGGACCGGACAACGAGGTGCCGCCCCAGACACGGATGATCCTCCCGCTCGAGAACGTCATCTTCCCCGCACCCGGCCGGTATTTCTTTCGGATCCAGGCCGGGCCCGAGACGGTCGAGGCGCTGCCACTCTACGTCAGCCGCATGCGATGAAACACAACGCCTGAAATTGGGTATTCAGCCCAGTGTTGAAACATCCAAGTTGGAGGAGTCTGTGCAAATCGAGTCGCCTCGCGAGCTGGTAAAGACGCTGGCCGCACTGTCGGAAGAGAATAGATACCGTATCGTGGAATTGCTCACGGCCGAAGGCACCGAACTATCCTGTGGCGCCATTGGTGGGGCGCTCGGCCTCTCGCCGTCGCTGATCTCGCATCACCTGTCGGTCCTCGAGAGCGCCGGTGTGATCGAGCGCCGCAAGAATGGGCTGTGGACGCTGAACAGGCTGCGCCGCGACGAGCTGTCGCGCCGCCTGGCCCGGCTGGCCCCGCTCATGAACTATCCAGTGGAAGTGCCGGCGTAAGACTTCGGCTGGAAAGTTCCTTTTTTCTGGCTCGAAAAAAAAGAGCAGGGCTGCGGCCCTGTTCTTTTGGTTTTTTCGGCGGGTGATTTCACCACGAAGACCCGAAGCACACGAAGTTCTTATGGCCGCGGAGAACGCGGAGGCATGCCGGCGCTCGAATTCCCGCCTTGAAATTCGAATTCAGAACTTCGTGTGTTTCGGGTCTTCGGGGTGAAATCGATACTTCATCCACCCCCAGGCAGCATGACCCCACCCGGGATGCCGGGTTCGGTCTGCGCGCGCGCGTCCATGATCTCATCGACTTCTTCCCGGCTCAGGCCGGACAGCTCGTAGGCGACCTCGCGCGCGGGGCGGCGGCGCTTGAACGATTCCTTCGCGATCGTCGCGGCCAGGTCGTAGCCGATGCGCGGAGCCAGCGCGGTGGCCAGTGACGGGTTCTTCTCCAACAGCTCGGTGCAGCGTGCTTCGTTCGCGGTGATGCCATCGATGCACTTCTCGGCGAACACGCGCGCTGCGGCGGACAGCAACGCGATCGACTGCAGCAGTGCGTGCGCCATTACCGGCATCATGACGTTCAGCTCGAAGTAGCTGCCCGTGCCGCCGACCGTGATGGTGGTTTGGTTGCCCATGACCTGGGCCGCCACCATGGTCACGGCTTCCGGAATGACCGGATTTACCTTGCCCGGCATGATGCTCGAGCCCGGCTGGATGGCCGGCAGTGTAATCTCGGCGATCCCGGCGCTCGGGCCGCTGGCCAGGAAACGCAGGTCGTTGGCTATCTTGGTGAAGGAGACGGCGAGGGTGTTCAGGGCGCCGTGCGCGTAGACGATGGTGTCGCGAGTGCTCTGCCGCTCGAAGTGGTTGGCTGCTTCCCGGAACTCGATGCCGGTCGCGCGCGAGAGCCGCGCGATGGCCAGTTCGGCAAAGCGCTCGTGCGTGTTGATGCCGGTGCCCACCGCGGTGCCACCCAATGGCAGCTCGGCCATGTCCTGGAGCGCCTGCTCGACACGGCGCGCGCCCAGCGCGACCTGTGCCGCGAAGCCGCTGAACTCCTGGCCGAGGCGAATCGGCGTCGCATCCATCAGGTGCGTGCGTCCTGATTTCACGATGTCATCGAACTCCTGCGCCTTGCGCTCGAGCGACTGCTGCAGCACGCGCAGCGCGGGTAGCAGGTCGTCCTTGATTTGCACGCAGGCCGCCACCTGCATGGCGGTTGGAATCACGTCATTGGAGGACTGCCCGAGGTTGACGTGATCATTGGGGTGGACGCCCTTGCTGCCGATCGTGCCACCCCGGATCTGGATGGCGCGGTTGGCGATCACCTCGTTGGCGTTCATGTTGGTGGACGTGCCACTGCCGGTCTGGAAGATGTCGATGACGAAATGCTGATCGTGTTTGCCGTCGATCACTTCGTTGGCGGCCGCCATGACATCTTTGGCGACTTCCTGCGGCAACAGCTCCAGCTCGACATTCGTCTCGGCGGCTGCGCGCTTGATCAGCCCCATGGCCGCAATGAAGGCACGCGGAAAGCGCAGGTTGCTGATGGGAAAGTTCTCGACCGCGCGTTGCGTCTGTGCCCCCCATAGCGCGTTGACCGGGACCTTCATCTCGCCGAGCGAATCCTTCTCGATTCTATGATCCATGTTGATTTCCCGTTCTCCGTTTGGTTGCTGCGGCGCTATTTCCGGGGCGGCCGCGCCGGCCGTACCTCGATCCGGCTGGGCAGGGTACGCGCCGGCGTTTCCAGCAGATCGATGACGATTTGCGCGATGTCCTGCGGCTGGATCATCCAGTCCGCGGCCGAACCGGTCGATCCTTCGAAATCCGTCGCGACACTGCCCGGCATGATGTAGCTCACGCGCACATTGTCGTGCCGCACTTCCTGCATGAGCGCTTCGCTGAATCCGATCAGGCCGAACTTGCTGGCGTTGTAGGCGGCGCCGCCGGGAAAGGCGTTCTTCCCCGCCAGGCTGCCGATGTTGATGATCCAGCCGCCCGCCCGCTTCAGGTGCGGCAGCGCCGCGTGCGAGCAGTAGAACAGGCTGTTGAGGTTGGTCGCGATGACGCGGTCCCAGTGCGCGACATCCATCTTCTCGACCGGGCTGAATCCGCCGATCCCGGCGTTGTTGATGAGAATCTGCAGACCGCCAAAGTCGTTTGCGGCCCGGGCGATCACCCGCTCGCAGTCTTCATGACGACGCACGTCCGCCGCCACGCCCACCGCCTGGCCCGGTCCCTGTCGCGTGATTTGTTCGGCAGCTGCATGGCAATCCTGCTCGTGGCGCGCGGCGATTACCACATTGCAGCCGTGCGCAACCAGCGCTTCCGCGATGGCGCGTCCAATGCCGCGCGTGGCACCCGTGACGACGGCGGTTTTACCGGTCAAATCCAGCATGCTGCTTCGTCCTGATGGGGACAGCCGCGGGCGGCCGCCACCCGCAGGCAACGGGAGTTTAATTGCTGCGCCATTAGGCCGCTACTAGTATTCCCGCCTATGGATTTGTCCGGTAAAACTGCACTGGTCACCGGTGGTGCGCGCCGCGTGGGCCGGGCAATCTCCACCGCGCTGGCGCGCGCCGGCGCGAACGTCGTCGTCAATTACCGTAACTCCGAGGCGGAAGCGAAACAGCTGGTGGCGGAGCTGGGCGCGGCCGGCCACCGTGCCCGCGCCGTGCGTGCCGATGTCTCGCAGGCCGCCGCCATCCGGATGCTGCTGGAGGACATCGACGGCGCGCACGGCAAGCTGGACATTCTGGTCAATAACGCTTCGCTGTTCGAGTCGGCGCCTATCGCGCGTATCGCCGAGCAGGATTGGCGGCGCGTGCTCGACGTCAACCTCACGGGCCCGTTTCTGCTGTCGCAGGCCGCGTTGCCGCTGCTCGAGAAGGGCGCGGTCGCGAATATCGTCAACATGCTCGATCTTTCCGCGCTGCAACCTTGGCCGTCGTATGCGCACCACAGCGTCGCCAAAGCAGGTTTGCTGCAGCTGACCAGGGTGATGGCGCGCGCGCTGGCGCCGCAAATACGCGTTAATGCCATTGCACCGGGAACAGTTCTGCCTCCTGACGGATACGATGGTACCGCGGGTGACGGTACCGCCGATCGCCGGGTGGTGGCGCCGGCCGGCTCGCCGGAAGACGTGATCAAGGCATTGTTCTACCTGCTCGAAAGCGAGTTCGTCACCGGCCAGATTCTGGTGGTGGACGGCGGACGCTTGCTGTTATAGAGGAAATGGTGAAGCGAATCTTCGCTCTGACATTGGTGGTTGCGCTGCTGCCGGCGTGCTCGCGCGCGAGCGGACAGAACTGTCCGACGGTCGAACAGCTACGGGCGTATCGCCCGCCCGAGGCGACGCGCGTCTACGCCATGGACGGCTCGCGCATCGCCGACCTTTCCCCCGAGCGGCGGGTGGTCGTCGAGCTGAAGGAAGTGCCGAAAACGGTGTGGGGCGGTTTCGTCGCCGTCGAGGACAAGCGTTTCTGGTCGCACGAAGGCATCGATTTCCGCGGCTTCGGCCGCGCCCTCTTCCGCAACATCACATCGTTCTCCGTGCAGGAGGGCTTCAGCACGATTCCCATGCAGCTCGCGCGGCAGGTTTTCACCGAAGAGCTGCCCATGTCCAGCAAGCTCGCGCGCAAGCGCTGCGAGGTGGCGCTGGCACCGCGCATCGAGAAGGCGTTCACCAAGCGAGAGATCCTCAAGATGTACATCAACCAGGTCTACCTGGGTGATGGTCTGTACGGCGTCGAGGAAGCATCGCGCGCGTATTTCGGCAAGCCGGTGCGCGAGGTCAACGTCGCGGAAGCGGCCACGCTGGTCGGCCTGGTCAAGAACCCGGAAGGCTACAACCCGCGCAAGCATCCGCTGCGCACCGTGCAGCGTCGTAACATCGTGCTGGATGTCATGGTGCGCGAGAAAGTGATCTCGGCCGCCGATGCACAGCGCGCCAAGGCGATACCGCTGCGCCTCGCGCCACCGCTCGAAGCGGCCGGCTCGGCGCCGTACTTCATTGCCGCGATCCGCGATGAGCTGCGCGCCCGCTTCGGCGAGGATGCGGATGTACGTGGGCTGCGCGTTTACACCGGCCTCGATCCGGTCGCGCAGAAGGGCGCGCGCGACGCGCTGCTCGCCCAGATCAAGGACATCGAAGCCGGCAAATACGGCCGCTGGAAGCATCCCCGGCCCGACAGCACGGCGAAGCTGCAACCCGCCGAGGGTGCCGGTTCGCCATACCTGCAGGGCATGGTGGTCGTCCTCGACATCCAGACCGGCGAGGTGCGCGCGCTCGTGGGTGGCCGCGACTTCACGCATTCCAGCTACGATCGCGCCATCGATGCGCGGCGCCAGCCCGGCTCATCGTTCAAGCCGTTCGTGTATGCGGCGGCGATCCAGCAGGGACTGACGCTCAACGCCCGCATCGAAACGACGCCCGTTTCATTGCAGGGCGCCAACACCAATTGGCGTCCGGATGACCTGGTGCCCGACTCGGTCACCCAGCTATCCGTGCGTGATGCGTTTGCGCGCTCGTCCAACTTCGGCGCCGTGCGCGTCGGGCAGTGGGTCGGCCCGCAGGCGGTCATCCAGATGGCGCGCGCCGCCGGCGTCACCACGCCGATCCCGCCCTATCCGTCCATCTTCCTGGGCGCGGCCGAGGTCAAGCCGATCGAGTTCGTCGCGGCCATCGGTGCGTTCGGCAATGGCGGCAAGCGTATCAAGCCGCAATTCATCAACAAGGTGACCGATGCCCGCGGCAAGGTACTCTACGAGGCAAAGCCGTCCACGAACTGGGTGATCAAATCCGGCGTCGCGTATCTCACGCTCAGCTTGATGAACGACGTCGTCGATCGCGGCACGGCTGCATCCATCCGGCGCCGCGGCTTCTGGCTGCCCGCCGCCGGCAAGACCGGCACCACCAACGAATCGAAGGACGTGTGGTTCGTGGGCATGACGCCCGACCTGGTTGCGGGTGTGTGGATGGGTTTCGATCAGCCGCAGACGATTACGCCTAACGCGAGCGGCGGGCAGATGGCCGCGCCGGTGTGGGCAGAGCTGATGAAAGCGACTTACGAGAAGCGCGACAACCCCGGTGGCTGGTCACCACCGAGCGATCTGGTGAGTGTGCCGATCGACCGCGAGAGTGGCGGCATTGCAGTCAACGATTGCCCGCCCGAAAACGTGCACATCGAGTACTTCTTGCCGGGGACCGAACCCACGGAAAACTGCGCGCTCCACACCACCGGCGCGGAGCGCGCAATCGACAAGGTGCTGCAGGGGATCCGAAAGATCTTCTAGCCGCTCACACTTTCGCGGCGGCCACCGGCGCTTCGGCGGTCTCCAGGATCGGCGACTCGCCCAGTCCCTGGTGCGCGAGCCACCGTTCTGCTTCCAGCGCCGCCATGCAGCCCGTACCGGCGGCCGTGATCGCCTGCCGGTAGTAGTCATCCATCACATCGCCCGCGGCGAACACGCCTTCCACACTCGTCGCCGTGCGCCACGGCTGTGTCTTGATGTAGCCGTGGGGAGTGAGTTCGAGCTGACCGTTGAGAAACTCCGTGTTGGGCGTGTGGCCGATGGCGACGAACATGCCGCCTACCTCGATGTCGGAGATTTCCTTCGTCTGCGTGTCCTCCAGTCGAATCCCCGTGATCTCGTTCATGCCGATCACTTCCAGCGGACGCTTGTTCCAGAGCACCTCGATCCGGGGATGCTCCAGCACGCGGTCCGCCATGACCTTCGAGGCACGGAACTCCGCGCGCCGATGCACTACGTAAACTCTGCTGGCGAACTTGGTGGTGTAGAGTGCTTCTTCCATGGCTGTGTCGCCGCCGCCGATGACGGCGACCGGCTGATTGCGATACTGGGGCAGCGCGGCGTCGCACACCGCGCAAGCGGACACGCCGCCGCCGGTTTGCGCCAGCCGCTCTTCATTGGGAATGCCGAGCCACCGCGCATTGGCACCAGTCGCGATCACCACGGTCAGTGCTTCGATGGGATCGCTGTAGGATGGGCGGATCACGAAAGGCCGGTGCGACAGATCGACGCTGACCACGTTCTCGACCAGGCTGCGGGTCTCGAAGCGCTGCGCCTGCAGCTTCATGCGCTCCACCAGCTCCGGACCGGTAATGCTGTCCGGGAAGCCGGGGAAATTCTCGACTTCGGTCGTCGTCATCAGCTGTCCGCCCGGGATCATCGTGCGCGATGGCTCGCCTTCGATCACCAGTGGACGCAGATTTGCACGTGCAGCGTAAATGGCCGCAGTCCACGCCGCCGGCCCCGACCCAATGATGACAATGTTTTCTTTATTCATGAGTGGATACAATCGTACCTGGTGGTCCGTATCACCGGTAGCCGGGCGAAACACGCGTTGCGCTCATGCAACGTTCACGCGGTATTCGGGATCGGGCTCGTCCTCGTCCTCGGGATCGGGATCGGGTGTCTGGGCAGCCCATAACCCCATCCCGATCCCGAGCCCGAGGACGATCCCCAAATCCTCGTTATCCAACGCGCCAAGTCCACTGGCGGTTCCCAGCATCACAGTTTAAATATCGCGACAAAATGCCCGCATCTCCCGTGGAAATCCGTGCCCAGCGCCTGCTCGCCGCGCTGGGCGGTATCGTGTCAGCAAGAGCGGTTGCCGATGAAACAGGCCGACTCGCCGAGATTCATGTGCTCGCCAGTCCCGACTTTCATCCCAAGCAAATCGTGCGCAACATCGAGTCCGCGCTCAGCGCCGGCCTCGGCATTGTCGTCGATCGCCGCATCATAAGTGTTGCTCAACTGCGAAGCGATGCCGATACGCCGCTCGCCGCGCCGCGCGCGAAACCGGTGGTCGCTCGACGCACGGCCGAGCCCCGGCAGCCGCGCCGCGTGGTCTACGTTCAGTACGACGCCAAGGCAAGCGCGCCCATGGATTCGCTGTGCCGCGTCGTGCTGATGCGCGGCGAGGAGGAGCTGACCGGGAGCGCCCGCGGCGTGAACACCTCGCAAGGCCGCGCCGACGCGGCCGCCCGCGCCGTGTTGAATGCGCTGCAGTCGAGCGGAGGCATGAAAGGCATCGGCCTGGAAGGCACCGCGCTGGTTAACGTGCACGGGAAAACCTATGTTTTGGTGTCGGCCCGCGCCGTCAGCGGCCGGCACGCGCGCACCCTCACCGGCATCGCGTCCCTGAACCGCTCACCCGAGGAAGCGGCCATCTTCGCGGCCCTCCAGGCAACGAATCGAATAGCTGAAAGCTGATCGTGCGATGATGCACGAGGGAGTCCGTTCTGACCGCTGAATTCGGGGCGTTTCGACCCTTCCCCGGTGAGCCGCTGCGCAAGTCCGAGCCACCGCCCGAGCTGCCTGCGCCGCTGGCGCCGCCGGCGGGGCTAGATCCGGCTGCGCCCGCTGATCAGGCGCCCGCCGAGAGCGGTCGCTTCCTGGTCATGGCGGCCCTGCAGCTCGAGCGTCGCAACCAGGAAGTCCACTGCCGCGTCGAGCTGAGCCAGGGCGGGCAGACGTTTCATGGCGAAGCCCGCGAGATGGACAGCGTGACCGGACGCGCCCGCGCAGCCGCACGCGCCACCCTCGCCGCCGCCGAGCAAGCCGCGCCCGGCGTTCAGCTCGGCCTCGAGGGCATCAGCATGATCGACCTCTTTTCCCGCCACTACGTCGCCGTTTCCGTCGAAGCTGCCTACCGCCGCGATTTCGTGCTGCTGGCGGGCATGGTGAACCTCGATGCGCACCGCGCCGTCGAAGACGCCGCCGTGCTGGCTACGCTGCGCGCCATCGACCGCTGGCTCGCGCGCTAGCTGCGCTTGCCCCACCTGCACTTGGAGCCTAACTTTGGGTAGTAATTGAGAACGATTCTCAATCCCAAAGGGAATATGCCGAACCGCCGCTTCATCGCTCTTTTCGCCGTCGTCTGCCCCGCACGCGGGCGCGAGGCCGCGCCGCCGGCCGGGGAGCAGAACGTGGGCGCCGCCGCACCCGCGCACGCCCAGGCCGGGCTGATCAAGGGTACGCCGGCCGGTGATCTGGATACCTGGGTCGCCGACATTCGGGCCGGCATCAAGCCGTTGCCCGAAGCGGCGCGAGGCGATGCGGCAGCGGCGGGGCGGAAGGCGTTGGACCTCTATATCAGCCGGCAGGAGTACATCGAGATGTACTACGGCACGGGAGGCCGGCTCAACGCTTCGGCCGCGCTGGGTGAAGAGGTCGAGAAGGCGGAGACGCGCTTCCATGAGCTGATGCGGCTCTTCAATGCGCCGCCGCCGGTGGATGTGACTGCGGTCGAGGCGGCGGTGCATGCCCTCGATGAGCAGCAGGCGCGAGTGCTGGAGACCTGGCGGCGCGGGCGGACGCGACTCGATCGGGAGGCGTTGGCGGCCACGGCGGCCGTAGACGGCCGTCCCACCGAAACGAAGTCGCCCACCGGGCCGCTACAGACACGCGAGATCCGCGAAATCAGTGCGTCGCTCGACGAGGCCACGGCCGCCTACCAGGCCGGGGATGCCGCGCGGGCGCGCACCCTGGTACTCGACACCTACCTCGATCAGTTCGAGCCAATCGAGTCGCGTCTGCCGGGAAGCCTGACGAACGAAATCGAGCACCTCATCCATGTGCAGATCCGGCCGGCCATCGAGCGGGGCGCGCCGGCGGCGAAGGTGGCCGCGCTGATGGGCACGGTGAAATCACAGCTGGCGCTGGCGGACGAGCATCTGTCACGGGGCGGCAGCTTCTGGTTCGCGGCGGTCAATTCCTTCGTGATCATTCTGCGTGAGGGCCTGGAAGCGGTGTTGCTGATCGGTGCGTTGCTGGGGTACCTGGTCGCGACCGGCGCACCGGCGCGCCACCGCCGGCAGATCTGGGTGGGCGTCGTGGCCGGCGTAGCCGCCACCCTGCTGACCTGGGGCGCGGCCAGCGCACTGATCCCGATCAACGGAGCGAATCGCGAGCTGATCGAAGGGGCCACCGCGCTGATCGCGGTTGCCGTGTTGTTATACGTCTCGAACTGGCTGTTCCAGAAGACGTACATCCACGACTGGAAGAACTACCTACGCGAGCGCCTCGACTCGGCCGTATCGTCCAAATCCACGTTGGCGATGATGGTGCTGGCTTTCGCGGCGGTGTATCGGGAAGGCTTCGAGACCGTCCTCTTTTACCAGGCCCTCGCATTCGATGCCAACATGGGTGCCGTGGTGACCGGCTTCCTTCCCGGCCTGGTGCTGATCACGCTGATCGGCGTGCTGATCATCCGCGCGGGAACGCGGCTGCCGCTGAAGCAGATGTTCGGCGTAACCAACGCCATCCTGGTGTATCTCTCGTTTGTATTCGTCGGGAAGGGGTTGTACAACCTGCACGAGGCGGGCGTCTTCGCGGCGCGGCAACTCCCGCTGCCGGATGTGCAGGTGCTGCGTTTGTTGTTCGGGTGGTATCCCCTGCTCGAGACGACCGTCGCGCAGGCGCTTTATCTCACGCTGGTGGCCGGCACGTTCGTTTTCTACAAGCGGCGGCTGGCCGTGGCCGCCCGCAGAGTCGCGGCTGCCTGAGCCTTCAGGCTCGGGCAGGTCCGACGAAGCGTTCCACCTCCTGAACGACGCGGCGCGGCTCGACCGGTTTTGCCAGATAGCCGTCGCAGCCCGCCTGCAACGCCTTCTGGCGATCCTCTTCGAGGGCGTGCGCGGTCAGCGCGATGATCGGTATCTGCCGCGTGCTGCCGTCCGCCTTGAGCCGCTGCGTCGCTTCCCAGCCGTCCATCTTGGGAATGGAGATATCCATCAAAATCAGGTCGGGTAAGTGCTCACGTGCCCGGCTTACCCCTTCTTCCCCGTCGCGCGCTTCAATGACGCGAAAGCCCACGTGCTCGAGGATGGTGCGATAGACCACGAGGTTATCCTCGTTGTCCTCCACCAGCAAAACCGTCTTCAAGTTGTCGTCCGCCATTATCGACTCAATCGAATGGAACCGTCGCCGAGGATACAGTATCCGTGCCAGCTTCGGCCTTGAGGATGTGAATGGCCCCATGACAATGCGACACCGTGCCGATCAGAAATCGCGCCGGCGCGCCGGGCCCGGCGCGCGCCGCGGCCAACCCACGATATGCGTCGGCCAGCCGGGCGGCGGGATACGCACCGACTCCATGCGAGTAGTGCAGGCACTGGAAAAGGTGTGTCTGCCGGATCGGCTGCCCGGCTTCGGCCAGCGCATCGGACCAGTTTTCCAGTGTACGCGCGAGGTCCCAGTAGCGCGGTCCGCGCGTGATCGGACAGCGCTCGGGCTCAATGCAGTGAACGGGACAGATCCAGTCCGCATGCGAAAGCGTGAGCGGGCCATCGACCGACTGGTGTTGATACGGGGTGCCCGGCATCCGGCCGGCCGGCTCGACGGTCCACTGCAGGTCCGGCCGCGTCAGGGCGAGACGGCGCAGGAGCCAGCGCACGGGCAAGTGGGGGATGAAGGGCGGCGGCACCACCTGGTCGGTGCTGTCCGGTGCGAGGCTCGCGAAGTAGACGTCGCAGAAGGCGTCCCAGTCCTGCCGGACGAATTGCAGCAGCGGCGATGCGGCCAGACGCCGCGCTGCCGGCATGGCATTCCGATCGACGACGCGGATCTCGGTGACCGGCTGCCCGTCCTCCGCCGCGCGCAGCAGCTGGCGCGCGTAAAAGCTGCCGTAGCACCCGCCGCCGAAAACGATGAACCTCATCGCGCGACCCTCAGCCGAGCGCGGCGGCCTCCGCGTCTTCGCGTTCCTTGAAGACTTTCAGGTTCGTCGAATGCCCGGGATTGTAGCGGGCGGCCGGATTGATCAGCTGCACGGCGTGGTTGACGGCCATGACCGCTTCGCTGAAACCGGTAGCGATCAGCTCGAGCTTGCCTTCATACGTGGCGATATCACCCGCCGCGAAGATGCCGGGAATATTGGTCTCGAGCCGGGCGTTCACCTTGATCGAGTGCTTCTCGAAATCGAGCCCCCACTGCGCCAGCGGACCCAGGTCCGGTTTGAAACCGATCAGGGCAATGACGGCATCGACGTCGAACGTGGTATCCTCGTTCGTGCGATTGTCGAAGATCGTGACTGCGCTGACGCAGTCGCCGCCGCCGATCGAGCGCACTTCCTTGTGCGTGAGCAGCTCGATCTCGCTGCTGTCCACCGCCTCGCGCAACAGCTTCATGGAATGCGCGTGGGCACGAAATCCATCCCGACGATGAATCAGGATCAAACGCGAGGTCTTGCCCTTGAGGTTGAGCACCCAGTCGACGGCGGAATCGCCGCCCCCCACGACCAGCACCCTGCGGCCGTGATATTCGCCGGGATCCTTCACATGATACGCAACGCCTTTGCCGAGCAGCTCATCGTAGCCCGGGCATTCCAGTGAGCGGGGAGCGAACGCGCCCTTGCCGGCCGCGATCAGAATGGTGCCGGTCGGATACGTGTCGCGGTCGGTGCCAATCGTGAAACCGCCGCCCTCGTGTTTCTCGAGCGTCTGCACCTGCTCCTCCAGGCGCACGTCAGCCCCGAATTGCAATCCCTGTTCGATCAGCGCCTTGGCCAGATCGCGCGCCAGGATGCGCGGAAAGCCGCCCACATCGTAGATGTATTTCTCCGGGTACAACGCGGTGAGCTGGCCGCCCAGATCAGGCAGCGAGTCGATAATGCGGACGCTGATGCCGCGCATCCCCGCATAAAAAGCGGCGAACAGGCCGGTCGGCCCGCCACCGATGATGGTCAGATCCTTTGCTTCAGCCATAAACTCATTTTCCGAATGCCTGCACCGGGCACGGATGCTATGCCGCGCGCCTTCGCTCAGCAAGAATCGCCCGTGTGTAGTCGATGATGGCGAGCAGCGAGACCAGCAGCGTGGCGAGCACGAGCGGCAGCACGGCCGCCGGCCAGAGCAATGCGGCGATCATGACGGCCAGCTGCAGGACGGTCGCCGTCTTGCCGGCGAAGCGTGCCTTGAAACGGACACTCCAGTTGAGTGCCATGACGATGAAGAACGCAAACGAGGTGTAGATGTCGCGCGCGAGCAGCGCCAGCACCATCCACGGCGCGAGCAACCGTTGCGCGGTGAGCGTGGCCAGCGCCACCAGCACGAAGAGCTTGTCCGTAATGGGATCCACGATCCGCCCGGCGCCGCTGTCCTGGCGGAGCTTGCGCGCCAGCCACCCGTCGATGCCGTCGGATACGCCGGCAGTGATGATGATGATGGCGCGCGTGACTGCGCTTTCACTCATGATGAAGGCGACCGCGAGCGGAAGGCGCAGCAGCGACAGAATGTTGGGGACCGTCCACAGCCGCGTCCCGAGACGACCGGAACGGGCGGCTTCCTGGTTCATCCCGAGACTTCCTTTTCGGCCGGGACCTGGCCTTCGTAGACGCGCGATTGATGGTAGCGCCTCAAGGCCTCGCGCACGATCAGCTTGATGAAGACGGCCGCGGGCATGGCCAGCAGTAAACCCACGAAGCCGAAGAAGAAGCTGCCCACGGCGAGCGCGAAAATGACCCACACCGGATGCAGCCCCACCGAGCCACCTACGATGCGCGGCCCCACAATCGTGCTGTCGAGCGTCTGCACGACCGCGTCCGCCATCGTGTCGCCGAAACGCGGATGATCG
>CBJLQC010000022.1:0-13311 GCA_966424955.1 uncultured bacterium
ACCTGGAATCCCATCATCGTCAGCGGTGCGCCGGTTTCCGTGGCGTTGCCGTACAAATGCGCGTGCTCATTCCCCTCGTCGCTGACCGCCACCGCACGCGCCGTGTTGATGGTTCCGCTGAACGGCTGAGTATGCCGCTCGTCAACGTAGAAGGTGTCCACGGGCGCATCGTGCCAGGTGAAGCGAGGCATGGTTTCGCCGCCGACCGGGACGCCGTCCTCGATGCGCAGCTCGGCGGGTGGGGTCACGCCCCGCTGCACGCCGCCATCCGGCAGCTGCACCATCCACCCCGCATCGCCGCCGCCGAGGGAGAGCTGCTGCGGGTGCTTGTCGTCCCACACGCCCGTCATGATCACCACGAGCCCGGTCATCGTACAGATCACGATGGTATCAATGAACGGCTCGAGCAGGGCGACGACGCCTTCCGACACCGGCTCGTCCGTCTTGGCCGCTGCGTGCGCGATCGGGGCCGAACCCTGGCCGGCCTCGTTCGAGAAAAGACCGCGCCGCACGCCCCACATCATCGTCACCAGCAGCGCGCCGATGCCCGTGCCCGCCACGCCTGCGGTGGGATTGAAGGCTTCGCGCACGATGAGACCGAGCGTAGGTACGACGCTGCCTGCATTCATCAGGACGACGATCAAGGCGCCGCCGACGTAGATGGCGGCCATTAGCGGAGCCAGCACCCCGGTTACCGCTCCGATGCGCGTGATGCCACCGATGATCGTGGCACCCACCAGCAACGCGCTGATCAAACCAGTGACCCAGGGCGCGATGCCAAACGATGTCTGCATGGTATCGGCGAGCGTGTTTGCCTGAATTGCGTTGCCCGTAAGGAACGCCGTGATGGCCAGCAGGAATGCGAACATTACGGCCATCCAGCGCCAGCGCGGGCCGAGGCCGCGCTCGATGTAGTACATCGGGCCGCCCGAGACGCTGCCTTCCCATTTCGCCGGGTCGCGGTCCGTCGTGACCTCGCGGTAGCGCTGCGCGAGCGTGACTTCCGTGTATTTGGTGGCCATCCCGAGGAACGCCGTGACCCACATCCAGAACAGGGCACCCGGTCCCCCGAAATGGATGGCGATCGCTACACCGGCGATGTTGCCGATGCCGACCGTCGCGGAAAGGGCGGTGGAGAGAGCCTGGAAATGAGAGACGTCGCCGGGCTCTTCGGGATCATCGTATCGGCCGGACGTGACGGCGAAGCCATGACCAAGCCGGCGCAACTGGATGAAGCCGAGCCGTACGGTGAGGAAGAATCCCGTTCCCAGCAGCGCGATGACGGCGAGCGGGATCTTCTCGGTCCCGATCGTGGGTCCCCACCACACGATGCCGTCGAGCGTGGCAACCAGGCTGTCCAACCAATCCATGCGCATTCCTCGCGATGATGGAAAATCGAGGGGCCGAAATTACCGGCTGCCCTCGATCTCCACAAATGCGGGATCTGCCCGCGCGCCCGGTGGTGCGCCCCGCGCTACGGCCCGAAGCCGATGGGCGCCTTCTCCTCTTCAGGCGTTTGCAGGACTTTCCGGAAGCACCAGAAACAGCCGCCCCAGACGACGGCAAGTGAGATCAGCATGGTGATCCAGCCGGCAATGGTCATGGGTTTCTCCTCACTCCTCAGGCGACTTGTCGTCGATATCGATGCCGGCCGCGCGCCAGCGTTTTTCACCCACCACGACGACCGCGAGCAGCAGCACGAGCGTGGCCACCATCATGATGATTGCCATGCGTGAGCCCGTACTGGCCCAGGCGGCCGAGATGGACGGTCCCAGATTCTGCACGCAGAATCCGACGAAAACCACCAGCAGATACAAGGGCGCCACGTACTTCATGATGAACTTGAAAATCGACGGCAGCTGGATCGATGCACCCGAATGAATCTCGCGCCAGCCGCGGTCGATGCCGAACACCCAGCTGAACAGGATGATCTGCGCGGTCGCCATCACGAAAATGAAGAACGTGCCCACCCAGAAGTCCATGGTGCTCCAGAACGCGCCGCCCTCCGTGAACCAAAGGGTCAACAAGGCGCCCAGCGTGCCGAGCACGGCAATGGCGGTCGTCGCTTTGCGATGGGTCCAGCCCAGCGCCTCCTTCACCAGAGCAACGGCTGGCTGGTACATGGAGATCGAGCTGGTAATGGCGGCCAGGAACAGCATGAAGAACCACGCGGCGCCCACCAGGTTACCCAGCGCGCCCATGTGCGCGAACACCACCGGCAGCGTGTTGAAGCCCAGGCCGAAGGTGCCGGTCGTGACCGCAGCCGCGGTACCGGTCAAACCGAGGAAAATGAAGGCGGCCGGAATCGTGATCATGCCGCCGAAACCGACTTCGAACAGCTCGTTGGTGGCGCTCGCCGTCAGACTGGACAGCGCGACGTCGTCCTTCCGCTTCATGTACGACGCGTAGTTGAGTATGATGCCGAACCCGACCGACAGGCTGAAGAAGATCTGTCCCGCCGCCGCCAGCCATGTCTGGAAATCACCAAGCTTGGAGTAGTTGGGATTCCACATGTAGCCGAGTCCGTTGATCACGTTCTGATCCGGTACCGCCGGGTCGGGCGTACCCAGCGTCAGCACCCGGATCAGCACAGCCACCGCGAGCAGCGCCATGGCGGGCATGGCCCACGAGACGAACTTCTCGATGCCTTTCGAGATGCCGCGGAATACGAGGTAGATGTTGATGGTGAAAACGACGACCCAGCTGATGACGGTGAGCAGACCCTCGCGCGAAAAGAGCGCGCCGTCCGCTGCGGCGCCCGTGAACTTCGTGTAATAAGCACCGGCGGCAGCCGTCTGCTGTGCGATTGGTGCCGCCGCATCCACGCCGATACCGCCCGCCAGATACTTGAGGAAATACCCGAACGTCCAGGCCTCGATGAAGACGTAGTAGTACGAAACGCCGAGCGGAATCAAAACGCCGATCACGCCGAAGTAGCGGGCCAGTGAGCCCTTGCCGACGATGCCCAGGATGGCAGGGGCGGAATGCAGCCCTTTCTTGCCCGCGTATCGGCCGATCGCCCACTCGGCCCAGCCGATCGGGATGCCGACCAATAGCAGGGCCGTGAAGTACGGGATCAGGAAGGCGCCACCGCCATTGGCGGCGGCCTGTCCGGGGAAGCGGAGGAAGTTGCCGAGCCCTACCGCTGACCCCGCTACGGCGAGGATGAGGCCGAGTTTGCTGGCCCACTCCTCCTTGTGGTGTTGTTCTGTGCTCACGGGTTATTGGATTCGGGTCCCTGAAGGTATGATGGCGCACGACTATACCTTCTTAACCGTTCCTTTACAATTCCTTTACAGTTCCCTGACACGTGGTTGTGGCGTGCGGTCCGCCGCCGCGCCTATCGCATGGGCGCGCCGCAGATCATGGGCTTCAATTACGGCATGATCGGTTACGATGCCGTCGAGGACATGTGCCAGGCGTGCCAGGACGAGCGCTTTCAGATCCTCGGCAGTTTCGACTTCATCAGGAACGGCGCCGGTCAGGCCGCCGTTTACGGTGCCGCACCGGCAAGCATGCGGCAGCATTCCCGCAGCTTCAGCTTGCCTGAATCGGCGCGCGTGGCGAAGCGCTGCGGGGTCGCGTGCCTCTCGTAAACGCAAACCTTGCCACAGGGCTGCGCGCGCCAACAAGTTCACGGTACCCCCCGGCAATTTGAGAGGTGAAAGCACGACGCGGGGCCGCGTTTCAGCGATGCGGTCCAGTGTTCGTTTGATCGCACGCGTCCTGACACCGGGCGCGATTGCGCATGGAGGAACGTGAAGGTATTTGGTCAGGATTTCATGATTTGGCAGCCGGGCCGGACCGCGTGTTACCTGGCGCCAAGTCGTGCGTCTAAGGAGACATGCACCGAAGCTCCCCTATCTAAACCTGAAGGTGAGGAGGCCAATTGGAACGTCGATTTCTCCCGTATCTGACCATCGCGTTGGTGCTCTCCGTGGCCGCTTGCGACCAGGAAGCCCAACAGCGCGCCCAGGCGGCCGAGGCCAAGCTGGCGCAGCTGAATGAGATTTCAGCCGCCAAGGACAGCCTGACCCGCGAAATGATGGCTACGACGACCTTCATGACCCAGCTCAACGATGAGCTGGCGAAGGTCAAGCCCGTACCGGGCAGCAAAACCAATGTCGTGCAGGGCGAGACGGTTGTGCCGCTCGAAGAGTATCGCGCCGGCATGATCGAAAAGATCCGCGACCTGCGCACTCGTCTCGATGAAAACGAGAAGAACCTCAGTTCGACGTCCGAACGTCTGCGGCGCCTGACGGCCGGTAACCGCGAGTTGACCGCCCAAGTTGCCACTTACGACTCGATGGTCGCGGGCTTCAAGCGGATGATGGATGATCAGCGCACGCAGATCGCGGTGCTGACCAACAACGTTGATGCCCTACAGAAGAAGAATCAGCTGCTGACGGACGAGAACACGCATCTGACATCGACCGTCACCGAGATGACGACCGTCGCCAACGAGGTCTATTACGTGCTCGGCAACAAGAAGGACCTGATGGCGAAGGGGCTCGTTTCGGAAGTCGGCGGCTCGCGTGTCCTGGGCATTGGGTGGCGGACCGGCGAGACGCTGGTTCCGGCCCCTACGCTCAACCCCGAGCTGTTCCAGAAGTCCAGCAAGCAGGAAGCGCTCGAGATTCCGCTGCCGGATCCGACCAAGAAGTACCGCCTGGTTTCCCCGCAAAACGTGAACGCGCTGGCCACGCCGCCCTCGAAGGACGGTAAGTTCACGGGCGCCAGTATCAAGATCGCGGACCCCGATGCGTTCTGGGCCGCCTCGAAATACCTGATCCTGGTCGAAACCTGAGCTAAGCATCACAGTTGCAAAGGGGGAGGCGACACGCGTCGTCTCCCCCTTTTTGTTTGGGTAATCACGGTTAAGCGAGGTCCGGTAGAGCTGGCGTCGCCGGCCCGCGGGCGCCCGCGCGCGACCCGGGCTCCGCTTTTTCTCCCGCGCCCCGCAGCCGGCGCCCCGCGCCAGCGCCAGCGAACCCGCTTCTCGCCATTCCTCCCTCCCGGCCAGCCGTTGGTCCCAGCCGCGTTGCTGGAAAGGCAGCAATCTGCTAGAAATCTAGCATCGCCGACGCAACGTTTTCCGCGCCGGCTCTGTCCAAACTCCGTGTAACCCCTGCAAGGAAACGGTATGCTACTCGCCGCCGCCGTCCTGTCCCTGGGTGTGGCCGGCTCGCTGCAGCAGGCGCAACCCGCGCCGCGCGACCCGAGTACGACTGCGACCGCGCTGCGCGCCAGCGTGGCGCCGCGCATCGATGGTTTGGGAAACGACGCGGCATGGGCGAACGCGCCCAAAACGTCGAATTTCCTGGAGTTCGACCCGAAGCCGAGTCAGCCGGCCCGCCACCGGACGGAATTCCAGGTTACGTACGACGATCGCAATCTCTACGTCTTCGTGCGGGCGTACGATCCGCATCCCGACAGCATCATGCACGCGCTCACGCGCCGCGACGTACGCGGTCCATCCGACCAGATCAAGCTGATCATCGATTCCTACAACGACAACCGGACGGGGTTTGAATTCGCCGTCAATCCGGATGGCGTCAAGCGCGATTACGCGGTGTTCGAGGATGGCAACGAAGACATCACGTGGAATGGCATCTGGGACGTTGCCACGAGCGTCGATGAGCAAGGTTGGACGGCCGAGTTCCAGATTCCCCTGTCGCAGCTGCGTTACGCGAGCGCGACGGACCACACGTTTGGTTTCGGGATCTGGCGCGACATCGAGCGTTACCGCGAGCGGGTCTCCTGGCCGGAATACAAGGTGGCGACCAGCGGGTTCATGTCACAGATGGGCAATCTCGTCGGCTTGACAGAGCTCACCTCGGCGCGGCGCATGGAGGTCACGCCGTACGCGCTCACCAAGAACGTGTCACGCGAGCGTACGGTGGGCGGCTTCGAGCGGGAGCAGGAGCTATCGATTGGCGGCGACCTGAAGTTGGGGCTGACACCCAACATCACGCTGGATGCCACGATCAATCCCGACTTCGGGCAGGTCGAGGCGGACCCGGCGGTGCTCAATCTTTCCGCGTTCGAGACGTTCGTGAGCGAGCGGCGCCCCTTCTTCGTCGAGGGCACGGGCATTTACACGTCTTTCCGGCTCAACTGCTACATCGTGGTGGACTGCAGCACGAATGAAGGGTTGTTCTATTCGCGGCGCATCGGCCGTTCTCCCTTGCTGCGGGATGATTACGGCGACGCTGCCACGCCGACGTCAACGCCCATCGCGGCGGCGGCCAAGCTGACGGGCCGGACGCGTTCCGGACTGTCCTTCGGCTTGCTCGACGCAGCGACGTTGCGCGTGGAGGGGACGCAGGAGCGCACGGCCGAGCCGTTCACCAACTATGCGGTGGCCAGCGCGCAGCAGGATCTGCGCAACGGCAACACGGGGATCAGCCTGATCGCCACCGCGGTGAATCGTTCGCTGGATCAGTGGACGGATGCGGTGTTGCACCAAGCGGCCTACGCGGTCGGCGCGAATTTCCGCAACCGGTTCGCGGGTCGCAAATTCGAGTTCAATGCCTCGCTGGCGGCCTCGCGCATCACGGGCACACCGGCCGCGATCGAGCGGACCCAGCGCTCATCGGTCCACTACTACCAGCAGCCGGGCGACGACCTGGAAGTCGATACCGCGGCCACCTCGCTGTCCGGTCTCGCTGCCCAGCTCAAGTTCGGCAAGTACGGTGGCGGCATCACCCGCTTCGAAACCAGCCTGGTGCGGCAGAGCGCCGGCTTCGATGTCAACGACCTGGGTTATTTGCGGCGCGCCGACATCATGGATTGGAGCACGTGGGCTGCGCTCAGCTTCCGCGAGCCGAAATGGATCTACAACTGGGCACAGGTCAACGCGAACCACTGGGAGCGGTGGAACACCTCCGGCACGCGCCTCGACAACGCGTGGAACTTCAACGGTCACATCGGGCTGCGCAACCAGATGAACTTCCACGCCGGCGCGACGATCGACAATTTCGGTGCGGTCTACTGCGATCGATGCACGCGCGGTGGTCCCGTGCTGCGGCAATCGCGTGGCCTTTATCCGTGGTTCGGTGTCAACGGCGACGGACGCAAACGCCTGGTGCCGTCCATGTGGGTGAATCTCGGCTATTGGGATGAGGGGGAGAGCTTCAATCGCTGGCTGAGCCCATTCCTCTCGATCAAGGTTTCGACCCAGCTCAATGCCGAGATTGGCGCCGGCATCGGCAAAACCAGGGACAATACGCAGTGGTTCGGCAACTTCACGGATGATGTCAGCGGCGTAACTCACTATACGTTCGCGCATCTCGATCAGCGCACGCTGTCCATGAACTTGCGTGTGAACTACACGATCAAGCCGAACATGACCGTCGAGTTCTATGGGGAGCCGTTCGCCACGCAGGGGGAATACTCCAATGTCCGCGAGGTGAGCGATCCGCGCGCAGCCGATTATGACGCGCGTTTCCAGCCGTTCACGCCCCCGGATGACGCGGATCTGGCCTTCAACTTCATCCAGCTGCGCACGAACGCGGTTATGCGTTGGGAATATCGGCCGGGCTCGACGCTGTTCCTGGTTTGGCAGCACGGCCGCGACCGCGGTCGCAACCAGCTCATGCCCTCGTGGCAGGACGACTACCGCGAGCTCTTCGACCTGCATCCGGACAACACGTTCCTGATCAAGGTCGCTTACTGGCTGAGCAAGTAACGGCTGGGCGCGGGCTTGCGGCCATAACGCCCGGCACTACCTTCTCCGCACGAACCACAGGGAGAAGGCATGTTTCACGAGGACGACGAAAACGAGAAGGCCGAAGTCAAGCCGGCCGCGCTTTCCGAAGGCATACGCGAGCGTCTGTTCAAGGCGCGCACGCTCGTCATTAGCGGCGAAGTGAACCAGCAGCTGGCCGCGCAGGTGATTTCCCAGCTGCTGGCCATGGACGCCGAATCCGACAAACCGATCACGGTCTACATCAACTCGCAGGGCGGTCACGTCGAATCGGGCGACACGATTCACGACATGATCCGTTTCGTGCGTGCGCCCGTCCGCATCGTCGGCACGGGTTGGGTGGCCAGCGCGGGCGCGCTGATCTACGTAGCCGTGCCGCGCGAACGGCGCTACTGCCTGCCGAATACGCGCTTCCTGCTGCATCAGCCGGCCGGTGGCGTGGGTGGTCAGGCAGCCGACATCGAGATCGAAGCGCGCGAGATCCTCGCGATGCGCGAGCGGTTGAATCGCGTCTTTGCGCGGGAGACCGGGCAGTCGCTGGAGAAGATCGTCGACGACACGCGCCGCAACTTCTGGCTCTCGGCGCAGGCCGCGCAGGAGTACGGACTGGTCGGCAAGATCGTCCAGAATATCGCGGACATCAGCTGAGCAGCGAGGTCGAGATCGAGTGAACCGCGCGATCCTCGGCGTCATCCCTGCGCGTTTGGGTTCCGAGCGGCTGGCGCGCAAACCGCTGCAGCTGCTGGGCGGCCGGCCGATCATCGAAGTCGTCTGGCGCCGCGTGGCGGCGTTCCACGCCGTGGATCAGCTGATTGTCGCTACGGACAGCGAAGAGATCGCCACGGTTTGCCGGAATGCCGGCGCGCAAGTCGAGCTGACGTCGCCGCATCATGGTTCCGGCACCGAGCGCGTGGCCGAGGTAGCCGAGCGGCATGCCGAATTCGGCGTGATCGTCAACATCCAGGGCGATGAGCCCTTCGTAGCCGAAGCACACGACCGCGCGGCCGCGCAGCTCGTCCTGGATGGCTGGGATATCGGCACACCCGCTACACCGATCCGCGATCTCGTTGCGTGGCGTGATCCGGCCGTCGTCAAGGTCACGCGTGCCGATGACGGCCGCGCCCTCTACTTCTCCCGCGCACCCATTCCGCACCAGAGAGACGGCGATCCATCGGCAGCGGCGCTGAGCTCGCCCACGTTTCTCCGCCACATCGGCGTCTACGCTTATGCACGTGAAGCGCTGCTGCGTTACGTGCGCCTCCCGGCCAGCGAGCTGGAGCGCGTTGAAAAGCTCGAGCAGCTACGCGCTCTCGCCGCCGGCATGCGCATCGGCGTCGCGGTGACGGAGGAACTCGCCGTCGGCATCGATACTCCCGAGGACCTGGCGCACGCGCAGACGCTGTTACGCAAATAGCGATGTCGTTTGCCGCGACGCGCCACCCGTTTCGTCTCGCGCGACCCGCGGCCAGCGCCCCACGCCAGCGCCGGCGCACCCGCTGCGCGCTGAAAGGTCGTGCACGCGTACGTGTTCGTGCACGTGTCCGGTAGTCCTTCCATGCAGATGGAAGCGGATGCGAAAAGAAAAGGCGCGAACTAAAAGGGGGTAATAAACCAATTTCAATACTGAGGCAAGCCTGCGGAAACGCAAGTGAAATAATGGCGTAGCCGTGATTTCCGCTTTGACTTTCCGGCCCCTCGTTCGTACATTGCGGCAGCTTAGGGCGCAAAAATTGCATGCGCCGCGCGACCTTTTCGATGCAGGTACCATGAAGCGAGGCTCGCAGTGACTAACCCCAAGGGCCAGCCTACGAAATACGTATTTGTGACCGGCGGCGTTGTCTCTTCACTCGGGAAGGGCATCGCCGCCGCCTCGCTTGGCAGGCTGCTGGTCGAGCGCGGACTGCGCGTCACCATCCAGAAATTCGATCCTTACATCAACGTCGATCCGGGCACGCTGTCGCCGTTCCAGCATGGCGAAGTGTTCGTGACCGATGATGGTGCGGAGACCGACCTGGACCTCGGGCACTACGAGCGCTTCATCGACGAGTCGCTCTCGCAGGCAAACAACATCACGACGGGCCGTATCTATTCCGACGTCATCACGAAAGAGCGGCGCGGCGATTATCTGGGCGCCACGGTGCAGGTCATTCCGCACATCACGGACGAGATCAAGGCGGCGATCCGGCGGCTGGCCCCGAATCGCGACGTCGTCATCACGGAAATCGGCGGTACGGTGGGCGACATCGAGTCGCTGCCGTTCCTGGAAGCGATCCGCCAGTTCCGGCAGGACGTAGGCCGCGAACATTGCGTCTTCATCCATCTGACGTTGATGCCCTATATCAGTGCCGCGGGCGAAGTCAAGACGAAGCCGACGCAGCATTCGGTGCGCGAGCTGATGGAGATCGGTATTCAGCCCGACATCCTGATCTGCCGGACGGAGCGGCCGCTGGGCGATGACATCAAGCGCAAGACGGCGTTGTTCACCAACGTCGATCCGGCCGCGGTCATTGAAGGGCTCGATGTCGGGACGATCTACGAGGTTCCGCTCGTCTACCATCAGCAGAAGCTGGATCAGCTCATCTGCGAGAAGCTCGGGCTGCAGACGCCGGCGCCGGATCTGACGGCGTGGCGCGAAGTCGTCTCGCGGATCCAGGAGCCGGCGAATGGTGTGGTCCGGATTGCCGTGGTCGGCAAGTACACGTCGCTCGTCGATTCGTACAAGTCGGTACAGGAAGCGCTCATCCACGGCGGCATCGCTTCCGACGTCGGCGTCGACATCCACTGGCTCTCCTCGGAGGATTTCGAGGGTGGCAAGTCCGCGCAGGAAGTGCTGGACACGTTCGATGGCCTGCTCATTCCGGGCGGCTTCGGCGTGCGCGGCGTGGAAGGCATGACGGAAGCCGTGCGCTACGCGCGCGATTCGGGTTTGCCCTTCTTCGGCATTTGTCTGGGCTTGCAGGTCGCCGTCATCGAGTATGCGCGCAACGTGTGCGGGCTCACGGAATCCGATTCCACGGAGTTCGCGCGTGATGCGACCAATCCCGTCATCTGCCTGATGGATTCGCAGCGGCAGGTGACCGACATGGGCGGCACCATGCGGCTGGGCGCGTATCCCTGCCGGCTGCGGGCGGGCTCACGCGCGCAGCAGGCGTATGGCGTGTCCGAGATCAGCGAGCGCCACCGCCATCGCTACGAGGTCAACAACGCTTACCGTGATATCCTGGCCGAGAAAGGATTGCGCTTCAGCGGTGTTTCGCCGGACGGCAACCTGGTGGAGATGATCGAGCTGCCCGAGCACCCGTATTTCCTGGCGTGCCAGTTCCACCCCGAGCTGAAGTCGCGGCCGATGCGTCCGCATCCGCTGTTCGCCGCGTTTGTACGCGCGGGCCTCGAGCGGCGCGCCGCTACCAGCCATGGACGCAAGGAACCACGGTATATCGACCAGGCGCCCATCAAGACCGGTGCGTGAGTGTTCGAATCGTTTTTTCTGATTGCCGGTCCGTGTGTGCTGGAAGACGACACGCTGAATCTGCACGTCGGTGAAACGCTTGCGCAGCTCGCGCACGAGCTGGCACTGCCCGTCATTTACAAGGCTTCCTTCGACAAGGCGAATCGTTCGCGGGCGGGTGCGGCCCGCGGTCCCGGGCTGCAGGACGGTTTGCGGCAGTTGGAGCGGGTGCGCTCGGCGACCGGCCTGCCGGTGCTGACCGATGTGCACGAGCCCGCGCAATGCGCCGCGGCCGCGCAGGTTTGTGATGTCTTGCAGATCCCGGCGTTTCTTTCCCGGCAAACCGATCTGGTGGTGGCCGCCGCCCAAACCGGGCGCGCGCTTAACATCAAGAAGGGACAGTGGATGGCGCCGGAAGAGATGACAGGCGCGGTAAGCAAGGCGCGCGGCGCCGGTGCGCCGGCCATCGCCGTCACGGAACGCGGCACCTTTTTCGGTTACGGTGATCTGATCGTGGACATGCGCTCGTTCGCGCGCATGCGCGCCGCGACGGGTTGTCCGGTCGTCTTCGATGGCACGCATTCCGTGCAGCAGCCGGGGCGCGCGGCGGGGGCGAGCGGCGGCACGCCCGAGTTCATTCCCACGCTGGTGCGCGCGGCCGCCGCGGCCGGCATCGACGGGCTGTTCCTGGAAACGCATCCCGACCCGGCGCGAGCGCCCAGCGACAGCACGAACATGCTGCCGCTGCACGCGATGCGTGAGCTGCTCGAGGTCGTGCTGGCGATCCGCGACGCAGGGACGAGGACGAGGGTGGGTGCTTAAGAAGATACCGCGCGACCTCGCCCAGAAGATCAAGTTGGTGATTCTCGATGTGGATGGCGTGCTGACGGACAACGGCGTATACGTCGGCGCGACTGCGGCGGGCGAGGAAGTCGAGCTGAAAAAGTTCAGTATCCTGGATGGCCTGGGCATCAAGATGTTGCAGTGGGGAGGCGTCGCGGTGGCATTGGTGAGCGGGCGTCGTTCGGTCGCCAGTCAGATCCGCGCGAACGAGCTGCAGATCGAATGTCACATGAGCCCGGCCGGCGAGAAGATCGAAGCGGCGACGGACGTGCTGGCGCGCCACGGCGTCGGCTGGTCCGACGTCGCGTGCGTATGCGACGACCTGGCAGACATACCACTGATGCGGCGCGCCGCGCTGCCCGTTTCCGTGGCGAACGGCATACCGGAGATCAAGGCGCTCGCGAAATGGGTGACGCGCACGCCGGGCGGCCATGGTGCGGTGCGCGAATTTGCCGAGGAGCTCCTGAAAGCCCGTGGAGATTGGGTTCGGCTGGTCGATGAATACGTTAGCAAGCGCGATCGAGACAGCTAAGCTGCTCGAGGCGGGGCGGCGCGTCGTGCGCATGGCGGCGGACGCGCTGACTGCGCTCGAGGAGCGCCTCGACGAAAGCTTCGTGCAGGCCGTCGAGCTGCTGGCCCGCTCGGAAGGGCGCGTCATCGTCAGCGGGATCGGCAAGAGCGGCATCATCGGGCGCAAGATCGCGGCAACCCTGACGTCGACCGGGACGCCCGCCAGCTTTCTGCATCCGGTGGAAGGACTGCACGGCGATCTGGGGATCGTGGGCCGCGATGATGTGGCGATTCTGATCTCCAAGAGCGGCGAGTCGGAAGAGATGCGGGGTTTGCTGGAGTATCTCACGCGGTTGGGCGTGCCCATGATCGCCATGACCGGGCGCCCCCGTTCGACGCTGGCCCGCGCGGCCGCGGTGACGCTCGATTGCTCGGTGGAGGAAGAAGCCTGTCCGCACGACCTGGCGCCGACCACTTCCACCACCGTGACGGTGGCGCTGGGCGATGCACTGGCGGTTGCGCTGTTGCAGACGAAGGGCTTCTCGCGCGAGGACTTTGCCCGCTTGCACCCAGGCGGCGCCCTGGGCCGCAAGCTGACGCTGCGCGTAGCCGACGTGATGCTGACCGCCGACTACCCGCGGCTGCGCGAGACGGCGACCATGCGCGAGTGTGTCGTGCTGCTGGCCGAAAAGCGCGGTACCGTACCGATCGTGGATGGTGACCAGCGGGTCCTGGGCGTGGTGACCGCCGGCGACCTGACCCGCTTGATGGAACGCTCGGAAAATTTTCTGGATGTGTCGGT
>CBJLQC010000023.1:0-13288 GCA_966424955.1 uncultured bacterium
CAGCTTCTCCGGGTCGATCTTGAATTCCCTGGCTACTTCGTAGACTCGCACTTATGCACCTGTACTTTCGTTCAACAACTCTACTACCCGATCCGCCAGCTTTTTCTCCGTAATCCCAAGCGCACTCAGCGGAGCACGTCCCACGGCTCCGCCCAACGCGTCACGATCCGAAACGATCGCGTACGGTACCTGCCGCGCATTCAGAAGCGGCAGCAATTTGTCTCGGCTATTGTCGGACAGATCCGACGCGACGAGCGCGAAATGCAGTTGGCCGGAACGGGCCGCTTCCCGCACCCGCTCCGTGCCCGGAACCACGGCGCCGGCACGCGCCGCGAGTCCGAGCATCCGGAACAGCTTTTCCGTGGGCGTCAGGACTCCGTATTGGAGCCTTCGCGCTCCGGCAACGGCAACCCCAGGATATCGGCCGCCAGCTCGCGCGCTTCCGCCAACTCCGCCTCGGTCGGACCGGCTGCCGCTTCGGCTTCCTCGGCCGCGCCTTCCTCGACGGTCAGTGATTCGATGAGGCTGAGGACTTCATCGGCCTCGTCTGGCCCGATGCCGGTAACGCGCAGGAGATCTTCACGCTCGAGATCGATGATATCGAGAAATGAAGTATAACCGGCGGCTTCCAGCGCAGCCAGTGTAGCCACCGGCAAATCCAGCTCGCGCAGAGGGAAATCCGCGACCTCGTAATCCTGCTCGCCGCCACCGAACAACGCGGCATCGGCGCCCCGCTCCAGCCACTCGCGGCTGCCGTACAAATCGATCTGCCAGCCTATCAACTGGCTCGCCAGGCGAACGTTCTGACCGTTACGCCCGATGGCGAGCGACAATTGGTCTTCGTCGACGATGGCCGTGATCACTCGCTTGGCCGACTCACTCAGCACCTTGGCCACCTTGGCCGGCGCCAATGCGCGGCGCGCATAGATCTCCGGATCCGGATGCCAGGGAACGATGTCGATGCGTTCCCCGCCCAGCTCGCTGACTACGGCTTGCACGCGCGATCCCTTCAAACCCACGCAGGCACCTACCGGATCGATCGAGTCGTCACGCGAGGACACTGCCACCTTGGTGCGGCCGCCAACCTCGCGGGCGATCCCCTTGATCTCGACAATGCCCTGGTTGATCTCCGGAACTTCCAGCTTGAACAGCGCCGCCACGAACATCGGATCGGCGCGCGAAAAAACCAGGCGCGGACCCTTGGGCGTTTCCTCGACGCGCTTGAGGACGGCGCGGATGGGCTCGCCCTGGCGGAACCGCTCCCGCGGATTCTGCTCCTTCCACGGAATGATCGCCTCCGCATCGCGCGACTTGTTCAACATCATCACGATCTTGCCGCGCTCCACCTGCTGTACTTCACCGCTCAGCAGCTCGCCGACCTTGGTGGAATACTCATCGCGGATCTTGTTGCGTTCGCCTTCGCGCACGCGCTGAATGATCCGCTGCTTGGCGGCCATGACGGCATTGCGGCCGAACTCATTGAAGTCGACCGGAATCTCCAGCACATCACCAACTTCGAAATCGGGGTCGTCCCACTGCGCTTCTTCCAGCGAGATCTGTCGCGACGAATCCTCGACCTCGGCCGCTACTTCCTTGAGCACCGTGATCTGAATGTCGCCGGCCGCTTCATCAACGTTGATTTCCGCGGCTACGTTCGGACCATAGCGCCGCGCCAGCGCGGCCATGATTCCGTCCTTGATCAGATCCTGCACGTCCGTCTGGGACAGGTTCTTGGCGCCGATCATTTCGCGAAACGCGCCGATAATATTTGTTGCGTTACCCATAGTCTTCGCCTGTTGCTACTCTGTCGCTTTTGACGTCACGACGCATGTAGCGCATTAAGTTGTTCGGCCGGGGGTGCATGGCAGCGCGCGCTTGGAGGGATCCTGCCCCCGCGCCGGCTCAATGCGCCCTAACGCCCCGGCTTTTCTTTTTCCCACCGAAAGACCAGATGGGCCTTCCGGATCCGATCGCGCGGCACCTCCACCGTGCGTCCATCCACATCCAGTTCGACGACATCGCGCTCATCGATTCCGCGCAGCACGCCCTCGACGCGCTTGCCGAGATCACCGATCGCCTCACTGGTCTTGATGGCGACCTCCCTACCGGCAAACCGCTGATAGTCCCGCTGCTTGACCAGCGGCCGCTCGACTCCGGGCGAGGATACCTCGAGCACGTAACGCTCACCCAGCTCGGGGGCCTGGTCGAGATAGCTTTCCAGCTCCCGGCTCACATGCGCGCAGTCGTCCAGCGTCACGCCGGCGTCGGTGTCCGGGCGATCGATGCGAATGCGCAGGATCGGGCGCGCCTTCGATCCGACCTGCTCCAGCTCCACGAGCTCGAAGCCGAGCCCCTCGACGCGGCTCTCGATCTCCCGTTCCAGCCCTGCCTCGACCATCGGCGCCCTGCCTCCTCCCAAACGACGATGCGGTCACCGAAGTCGGGGCTCACAACGCCCCGCCGGCCACCGCATCCATAAAAAAAGTGGGGGCTGCCTTCCCCCACTCCTTCTAACCGCAAGAATATAGCCTCCTGTCCCTGTTTTCGGCAACCCTGCGGAATCGTCTGTTTACGGTGAATCCGTTGCGCAGCAACGGATCGGCACAGGCCCCGGGACCGTTAGGGCTTGGGCTCGTCCTCGTCCTCGGGAATGGGTTTCCATTCCCCATCCCATCCAGAGGACGAGCCCGTGGGCCCGGTACCCGAGCCCGGATCTAGCCCTATCCCGTGCCCTCGAGAATGTCCGCCGACCACGTGACCTCGATGGCGCCACGCATGGAGGCAGCGGTCGGACATTTCTCGCCATGCCGGGCGAGCAGCCGGTCCACCGTCTCGCGGGTACCGGCCGGGATGACGAGCCGGTAGTGGACATGTATGCGCTTGAGCAGTGGCTGACGGTCGATCAGCTCGAGGGTACCGCTGGCCTCCGCTGTGATCTGGTCCGGCGCAAGCTTGATCTCGCGAGCTTCCAGCCCGCCATTCAGGGTACCCAGCATTCAGGCACCGGTCGCCCCCACGATATAGTCGACCGGGAGCGGCAAGTCCTTCTCATTGTCCAGCCGGTAGTAGCTCTTGATCGGACCGTGCACGCCGGTCTCCAGGCTTTGGCCGGTCGATAGCGTCACTCGCCGGTGCGCGCCTGCCACCTTTTCGATTGTGGCTTTGGCCTCATACAACGACATCGCTGTCCCCTTTCGGTTGATAGCCGATACAGCGGATCACGGGCAGTGGCGGATACTTCGGGAAGCGGCTGTCGGTGCGCGACAGCTCACACATGTAGAAGCGCGACCCGCGACGACTTTCGATGATCCGCGCATGCATGCAGCGCTCGCACAGACCTGCATCAACCATGCACGCTGGTCAGGCCGATGACGCCGACCTGCCGCTCGGCGTGGCCGGCCCGGTGCGAAAAGAAGGGTGAGCCTGCACAGCGAGTGCACAGGGCGGACGTCGTGATGTGAGATTCCGGGACACCCAGCTCGATGGCCTGCCGGCCGAGCACGGACCTCAGGTCGACGTGGGCATGAGCAGCGGGGCGCGGCAGGCGCAGCGCAGCGTGGACTTCCGGTCCCACCTCGTAGCACTCACCACAAATGGCCGGCCCGAGATGCACGTGTGTGTTCGCCAGGAACCCGCCCATGCATTTGATGCCACGCCCGAGGATGCCGGCGGCTGTGCCACGCCAGCCGGCGTGCAATACAGCGACCATCCGGGCGCGCTCATCCACGATGAACACCGGCACGCAATCGGCCACGGACACGGCGAGCAGTGTGCCGACGACACGGGTGAGGTGACCGTCGGCGTCGTCGGTAAACAGCATGCCGTCCCCGAATGTCCCGTGGCTGAGCACCTGCGCGCCGTGCCCCTGCCGGCCCAGCACGCTGCGCCGCGTGCGCGTGTGCTGCCGCAGCGTTCGCCAACGGGTCTGTACCTCGTTCGCCGTCTGGGTGCCGAAGCTGGCGAAGTCACCGGCTTCGCGCGCAGTCGTGCCCTGCACCAGCCAGTTCCAGCGCGCCCATTCCGGGTGCACGAAGAGCGGCACGTCGCCGTGCCGCTCTTCCTGGACCGTCCTGACTATCGTACTGCCCGATTCGATCATTCGATATCTACGCGAAAGCCCGTATCGGAGGAGCCGCCTTCGTCGCCGTGCGAATGGCCGTGCGCACCGGCATGCTGCGTCTCGAGAGCCGCCACCCGCGCGCGCAACGCGTCCATCTCCGCGCGCAGTGCCTCGTATTCCTTGCGCGGGACAAAATCCACGCGCTCGCGCATTTCGTCAAATTTTTCCTGGGCGCGGTTCATGGTCTCCTTGGCCGCCTGCTTTGCCTTGTTGGGGTCGAGATCGCCACGCACCTTGATGTCATCGATGGTTTCTTCGATGGCATCCTTGAGTGCGGCCAGTATGCCGGTCACGGCGCGTACGCCTTCGCGAATGCCCTCCTTCGCTTCATCGACCGGACGTCGTGTGCCTGTTCCTTCCGTCATAAGTATTGCTCCTAGGTATCGCGCGAATCCTGGCGCTCGATGTTGGCGCCCAAAGCGCGCAGCCGTTCATCAATCCGCTCGTAACCGCGCTCGATCTGTCCGACGTTGTAAATATGGCTCTCGCCTTCCGCTCCCAGCGCCGCGATCAGGAGCGCCATACCGGCGCGGATGTCGGGGCTTTCCACCACGGCGGCGTGCAGACGGGACGGCCCGACCACCACCGCGCGATGCGGATCGCACAGCACGATACGGGCCCCCATACCGATCATCTTATCGGCGAAAAACATCCGCGATTCGAACATCTTCTCGAAGATCATGATCGTGCCGCGCACCTGCGTCGCAGTGACCAGGGCGATGGACGTGAGGTCCGCCGGGAAAGCGGGCCAGGGTCCATCGTCGATCTTCGGAATATGGCCGCCCAGATCCATGCGCACCTCGCGCTCCTGATCGGCGGGCACGAACAGGTCCTGGCCCCGTACTTCACAACGGATGCCCATGCGCTCGAAGCCGAGCAGCGTGGAATCGAGGTGCTCGATGGCCGCGTCCTCGATCAACACCTCGCCGCGGGTGACCGCGGCCAGACCAATGAAAGAGCCGACTTCGATATGGTCGCTGCCAATACGGAAGCGCGTGCCGTGCAGCCGCTCCACACCCTCGAATTCGAGCGTGCCCGTCCCAATGCCCGAGATCTTTGCCCCCATCCCGACCAGCATGTTGCACAAGTCCTGTACGTGGGGCTCGGCTGCTGCGTTTCGAATCCGGGTGGCGCCCTGGGCGGTAACCGCCGCCATGATCGCGTTTTCGGTGGCGGTAACGCTGGGCTCATCCAGGAACATGTCGGCGCCTTTGAGACCCGAGGACTCCAGGCGGTAGCCGCCCGCCGTTTCGACATGCGCGCCCAGCTTGGAGAGCGCCAGGAAGTGGGTATCGACACGGCGCCGGCCGATCACGTCGCCACCCGGGGGCGGCAGGAACATCCGGCCCACCCGAGCCAGCATGGGTCCAGCCAGTAGTATCGATGCGCGGATGCGGGCAGCCGCTTCGACCTCGATTTCGGCGGCGTGCAGATCGCGCGCCTGCACGCGGACGCTGTTGCTGGCGATCCACTCGACATCCGCGCCAATGACGCGGAGCAGCTCGAGCAGCGTCTTGACGTCGCGAATGGAGGGCACATTCTCGAGGATGACTTCATCCTCGGTCAGCAGCGTCGCCGCAATGCACGGTAACGCCGCGTTCTTGTTGCCGGCGGGTCGAATCGTCCCGCGCAGCGTGTGACCGCCTTCCACAATGAATTTCGGCATCTCTCTCCCCCAATCCACCCGACCTGGGCGTGGCGGCGCCCTGCTTCGCACAGAACATACCCACGGTATCGGAGCCGCGCCAATTACCGTAAAATGCGCTCAGGAAAGGATGTGCAATGCCTGTTTGGCCTGATCCCCGAAACGCCGCGCTGCGACTCTCGCTGCTGCAGTTCGCGCCGCGCATGCGCGCGGAGCAAGCGAACGTGGGCACGATGGCGCGCATGCTGGACAGCGGAGCGGACCTCGCGCTTACGCCGGAACTGTCGCTGACCGGTTACGATCTGCGCGATGCCGTCGCCGACATCGCGCATGCGCGGCTGCCGGACTTGGGGCTCCCGGTTCCCACGCTGGTCGGCGCCATCGAATCCGCCAGCGGCCTGGTTTACAACATCGCGGCGCTCGCGGAGGCGGACGGTACGCACGTCGTGCATCGCAAGATTTATCTGCCCACGTACGGGATGTTCGATGAAGGGCGCTGGTTTGGACGTGGCGATCGCATCGTGCCCTTCGAGGTGCAGGGCTGGCGCCTGGGGTTGCTCATTTGTGAGGACTTCTGGCATCCGGCGCTGGCCTATCTGCTCGCCATTCAGGGCATTCACGCCCTGCTGGTCATGGCCGCCGCGCCCGGGCGCGGCGCGCTCGCCGGCGGCGAGAATGGCGGCTTCTTCGCGTCCAGCGATGGCTGGGAGCGCATCGCACGAACGACGGCGCAGCTTTACGGCGTTTACGTCGCGGTCTGTAATCGGGTCGGTGTAGAGGGTGCTGTCACGTTTGCTGGTGAATCGCTCGTCGTCGCCCCCGATGCGAGCGTGCTGGCCCGCGGCGGTGTCGAGGAGCAGCGCCTGGATGTCGTGCTGGAGCACGATGCGGTCGTCCGGGCCCGCCGTCCGGGCGCGCATCTCCGTGATGAAGACACGCGGTGGCTGGTTTCCGAGCTGCAGCGTATCGAGACCGATGCACGACGCTGAACGACGCGTCGCATTCGTTGTGCGCGGCGTCGTTTGGCAAGCCATGCATGACGCGCGTGCACGCGGCTTGCGACTCGTTGGTCCCGATTCCGCGGCCGCCGCCCTGGTTCGGCGGTGGTGCGGGTTGTCCGCGGATACCGCCGAGCCCGCGCTTTCGTTCGATGCGGCGAACAAGACCGAGCTGTTATTGGGCGATGGCGGTGAGCGGGTGGACCTCTATCCGCTGGGCGACCTGTATGGGAGCGAGCTGATGGCGTTTGCGGAAGTCCGGCCGAGCGAAACGGTGGCCCGACTGGCCGACCTGGCCGGTGGCCTGCCGGAGCTGGACGCGGTGCTGCGCCATCTACTTGACGAGCGCCGCGATCCGGACACAGCCTTCGCGCACGCACCCGGCCTGCGGGAACCGCTGCTGGGCCGGCTGCACGCGACCCGCTTCCGGCGCGCGCAGGCAGGCATCATCCCGAAGCTCGGTGCCCGCACCATCGGCATCGACTTATTCCTTTGAGCGCGGAGGAGACGTGCAGACGGACGCGATTGCCACTCAGCTGAATCGCATTGGCGACATTCAGATGGTCATGGCGATCGCCACGGCCATTCTGGCCCTCTTCGCGGTCGCGATCGCGGCGGCCGCGCTCTTCGCGGTGCTCAAGGTGCGTAAGGTGCTGGAACGCGGACTGGACAACCTGCCGGCCAGGACGGATCCGATGCTCGCGGCCGCCACCCGCGTCGCCGAGAACGCGCGCGAGGTCTCCGATACGGTCAAGGTCCGCGTGAAGGACATGCTCGAGAGCCTGGAAGAGATCAGCGAGCGCCTGAAGGCGGGCGCGGATGCGGTGGAAGATCGAGTCAAGCGATTCGGTGTAGTAGTCGACGTCGTCCAGGGTGAAGCAGAAGATCTGTTACTCGATGCGGCATCGACTGCGCGGGGCGTGCACACGGCCGCCGAGAAGCTGCGCCGGGAGGACCGCAGGCACCTTCCGGCCTTCGATGATGAGCTGGACGAGGACGAGTTCGACGATGAGGAGCGCGCATGAACAGTGAACGCCGGGATTACCTGGCTGCTTTTGCCCTGGGCGCGATCGTCGGCGCGGGTATCGCCGTCCTGCTCACGCCCGCGCCGCGCGGGAAGCGGCGCAAGCACCAGCTGGAGCCGGCCGTCCAACGGTTCCGTAAACGTCGGGGCAGGCTGCGCCGGCTGCGCGCGCGCCACTGATCCGATCGTGCGCTTCGCGGGCATTTGCCTGGCGGCAGTGGCCCTGCTGCTCTTTCTTCCCGATGCGGCTTTCGCGTTCGGGCCGGCCGCGCACGTTTACCTCGGCAGTCACCTGCTGGACGCCCTGACGCTGATTCCGCCCGCCATTGCCGACTTGCTGCGCGCGTACCCTCAGAGCTTCCTGTACGGCTCCATGGCCGCCGACATCTCCTTCGCCAAGAAATACGTGCCGGCCGGCCGGCACTGCCATTTCTGGCACGTGGGCGAGGAAATTCTGCATGCCGCGGAAAACGATCGGTTACGCGCCGTGGGCTACGGGTACCTCTCGCATCTCGCGGCGGACACCATCGCGCACAATTTCTTCGTGCCGCGGCAGCTCATGCTCACCGCATCGACCAAAGCACTCGGCCATGCATACTGGGAGCACCGCCTGGATGTTCAGCTCGGCACCAGGTACACCGCGCTGGCCCGCGAAGTAGTGATGGATTACGACCATTCGGAAGCGGACAGCCTGTTCGACAGCGTGCTCAGCGGCACCATCTTCTCATTCGAGACGAACCGCCGGATCTTCCGCGGCATGATCCGTTTCCAGGACAACGACCGTTGGCATTTCGTGCTGGATCGCGCGATTCAGGCGTCGCGCTGGGACTTGAGCGATGCGACGATGGAATCCTATCTGTCACGCTCGTTCGATTTCGTCGTCGATTATTTGCGACGCGGCCGCGAGTCGATGCCGGCCGGTCTCGATCCCATCGGCGACTTCAATCTGCAGCTCGCCAAGAAAGTTCGCCGCCTGGCCATGCGCGAAGGCGCGTTGCAGAATCCGCAGCTGCTCCACGATATGGCCGACGACTTCTTCCCCCTCCCCAATCCTGATTTCGGGTACTGGCAGATCGCGAAAGCTTCCTAGGCCAGTTTCGTCCGCATAACTTCGGCAGCGCGCCGCGGATCCGCTTTGCCCTGCGACTTCTTCATCAGCTCGCCCATCAGGAACCCGAACAGTTTGCTATCTCCCGCCCGGTAACGTGCGACCACATCCGCGTACTCGGCCGTCACCTCGCCGGCCCAGCGCGAGATCTGCTCGTCATCGCTGACTTGCGTTAGTCCGAGTTCCTCCACGATCTGCGCAGGTGCACGGCCGGTCTCCTGCATCTGCGCGAAAACACGGCGCGCGGCGGTTGCCGACACGGTTCCGGCGTTGACCAGGGCGATCAGCTCACCCAGCGATTCCGCGCTGACGCCCAAGTGGCCGATCGAGATAGAGCGCGCGTTCAGCGCCGACAGCACGTGCGTCATGATCCAGTTGCTGGCCGCCTTGGAATCACCGGAGCCGCGCGCCGCGCGCTCGAAGTAGTCGGCGATTTCCGCGCTCGCGGTCAGCACCTCCGCGTCATAAGCGGGCAGATCGTAGCTGCGCATGAAGCGTTCGGCTTTGGCCACCGGCAGCTCGGGCAGCGCGTCGCGAATGCGCTGTATTTCTGCCTCGTTCACGCGCAGCGGCGGCAGGTCGGGATCGGGGAAATACCGATAGTCGTGTGATTCTTCCTTCGAGCGCAGAACCCGCGCCTCGCTCTTGACCGCATCCCACAACAGCGTCTGCTGCGCGATGGTGCCGCCCGTCTCCAGGATGGCGCGCTGCCGCTCGATCTCGAACGCCAGCGCCCGCTCGGCATTCGCAAAGGAATTCATGTTCTTCAATTCTGTCTTCGTGCCCAGCCCGGCACTTCCCGCAGCGCGCAGCGAGATGTTGGCATCGACGCGCAGGCTTCCCTTTTCCATGTCGCAGTCGCTGACGGCGAGATACTGCAACACCTGCTTGAGCCGGTTCAGGAACGCGCGCGCCTGTGGCGCGGAACGGATGTCGGGCTCGGTCACGATTTCGACCAGCGGCACACCTGCGCGGTTCAGGTCGATGGCGGTGCGTCCCGACAGCCGGTCGTGCAGCAGCTTGCCGGCATCTTCCTCCAGGTGAATGCGGCGGATACGCACTCCATCCAGCATGCCGCCCGTGGCAAGCGGACGATCGAACTGGGTGATCTGATAGCCTTTCGGCAGGTCCGGATAGAAGTAGTTCTTGCGCGCGAACACGCTCTCGGCATTCACCTGGCAGCCCAGGCCGACGCCCGCGCGCACGGCGAGTTCGACGGCTGCGGCGTTCAACACCGGCAGTGCACCGGGCAGCCCGAGACACACGGGGCACACGTTGGTGTTAGGATCGGCGCCGAAGTCGGTTGCATCGCCGCAGAACAACTTGGTGCGTGTCTTCAGCTGGACATGGATCTCCAGCCCGATGACCGGCTGCAGCTCGCCACTGATCATGCTGCCAATGCTTCCAGTGCAGCCGCGGCGCGAAACATGGTGGGTTCATCCCAGCGCCTGGCCATGAGCTGGCCACCGACCGGCAGTCCGCCGGCCACGCCGATCGGGACCGAGATGGCTGGCACCGCCGCCAGGTTCGCGGTAACCGTAAAGATGTCCGAAAGGTACAACTCGTAGGGATCCGCCCGCGTGCCCGGCTCGAAGGCTACGGTCGGCGTGGTAGGTGTGAACAGGACATCGATTCCGCTTTCGAATGCGCGTTGCAGGTCTTGCGCAATGAGGCTGCGCACGCGTTGCGCGCGCGCGTAGTACTGCTCGTGGTAGCCGGCGGCCAGCACGTAAGTACCGAGCATGATCCGGCGCTTGACCTCGGGGCCGAATCCGACGGAACGTGTGCGGTCGAATACCTCTGCCGCCTGCGCGGCATCCTGCGCGCGCAAGCCATAACGCACGCCGTCATAGCGGGCGAGGTTGCTGGCAGCCTCGGCAGTGGCAATCACGTAGTACGTTGGAATCGCGTATTTCGCGTGCGGCAAGGAAAGATCGCGCACCTCGGCACCGGCGCGCTTCATCCGCGCGATCGTTGCGCGGCAGACGCTGGCGACTCCCGCATCCAGGTCGCTCGGAAAATATTCGGCCGGCACGCCGACGACGAGGCCGCGCATGTCCATCTGCCCGAGCGCGCCCAGTAGATCCGGCGCGGGTTGGTCGAGCGTCGTCGAATCGGCGGGATCGTGGCCGCTTATGACCTGGGTGAGCTGCGCGGCATCTCGCACCGTCGCGCCAAACACGCCGATACAATCGAGTGATGATGCGAAGGCGATCAAACCGTAGCGGCTGACTCGGCCGTGACTCGGTTTCACGCCCACCACGCCGCAGAACGAAGCCGGCTGGCGAACCGAGCCGCCCGTCTCCGAGCCGAGGGCAACCGGCACGATGCCGGCGGCCACCGCCGCCGCCGAACCGCCCGAGGATCCGCCTGGAGTGCGCTTCAGGTCGCGCGGGTTGCGTGTGGGTCCGAAGGCCGAGTTCTCGGTCGTCGAACCCATCGCGAACTCGTCCAGGTTGGTCTTGGCCACGACGATGGCGCCAGCCTCGCGCATACGCTGCACCACGGTGGCTTCGAACGGCGAGCGATAATTGGACAGCAGGCGTGACGCGCACGTCGTCGGCAGCTCGAGCGTGCAGATGTTGTCCTTCACGGCGACCGGCATCCCGGCCAGCGCGCGCGGCTCACCGCGGCCCACCGCACTGTCCACGTCCTGCGCCGCGCTCACCGCGGCTTCGTATTGATAGCTGATGAAGGCGTTCAGCCGATGGGGACCGGTTTCGGCCACGACGATCTGCTGCATCACGCGTTTGATGCGCTCGGTCGCCGACGTCATGCGCCCGTCGTCTCGCCGCCCAGCACCGGCAGGCGCGGAATCGTGAAGAAACCGGCCGCGAAATATTCCGAGAGCTGCTCGGGCGGCAACGACAGCGCGGCCGGGGCCAGCTCATCGGCTCGCCGCGGCGCTGGCCATTCGGCGACGCCACTTATCGGCGCTACGCTGCCTACATCCACCTCCGCCAGCTCAGCGGCGTGCGCCAGCACGCGATTGAGCTGCGGCGTGAAACGCTCCACTTCTTCCGGCGTGAGAGCGAGCCGGGCCAGCCGGGCGATGTACATGACTTCTTCAGGCGTGACCGCCATCACAGCTCCTTCTGCAGGTTCGCGTACCGCAGCACAATCTTCTTGCGTCCGACGCTTTCGAAATCGATGACGGCCTTCAAATCGCGGCCGAAGCCCGACAGCTCGCGGATGACGCCGCGGCCGAACTGCGGATGCCGAACCCGCTCGCCTTTGACGTAGCGCGGCGCATCCTGCGAGTCGGAGTAGTCGATGTAGTTGCCACTGTCGTCATCCGCACGCCGACGGCCGAAACCGCTGGTGCGCGGCCCCGAACGGTCCCGCCACCCCGTTTCCCCTGCGTAGCGCACGCGCGCCAGCGCGGGCGTGGTCCGGACCTCGAGCAGCTGCTGCGGGATGGGCGCCAGGAAACTCGACGGGATGCACGCCAACACTTCGCCGGCCCGCCGGCGCGTGCGCGCATAGGTCAGATAGACTTTCTGCTCGCCGCGGGTAATGCCCACGTAAAACAGGCGCCGCTCCTCCTCCAGCAGGTCAGGCTCGTCGTACGCGCGCGCCAGCGGAAACAAGCCGTCCTCCAGCCCGGCAATGAACACGAACGGGAATTCCAGTCCCTTCGCATTGTGCAGCGTCATGAGCGTGACGGCGACCGCCTCGGGATCGTGCTTGTCGACGTCGGCGATCAGCGAGACACGCTGGAGATAGAGATCGAGCGCCGTGAATTCGCTCGCGACGTCCTCTTCGTTGCCCTCCGCCGACTCCGCGCTCGAATGCGCACCCGCCACCAGCTCCTTCACGTTCTCGATGCGATCGTCGCCTTCGGGTCCTTCTTCGCGCAGCGCATCGATGATGCCGATTTCTTCGATCAGCTTCTCCAGCAGCTCACCCACGCCCAGGTGCGCCGCCAGCGCCGTGTATCGCTGAATGAGCCCCGCAAAGGCCATCAGCGCGGTGGCCGCCGCGCTGCGCAGACCGACGATCTGGTCGGCGCGGGCCGCGGCCTCCAGCGGGCTGATACGCTGCTCGGCCGCCCACGCGAGCAGCGCCGTCTTGCTCGTGTCGCCGATGCCGCGGCGCGGATAGTTGACGATCCGATCGAAGGCACCGGCGTCACGTGGATTGGAGATCAGGCGCAGGTACGCGAGCACGTCCATGATCTCGCGCCGCTCGTAGAAGCGCGTGCCGCCGATGATCTGATACGGAACGTCGTGGCGGATCAGTGCTTCTTCCATTGCGCGGGATTGCGAGTTGGTGCGATAGAGCACGACGAAATCCCGGGGCGTGCGGCTGCGCTCTTCCTGCAGTCGCCGTTCGATCTCGGTGACGACCCATTCCGCCTCATCGAGCTCGTCCAGGCATTCCACCCGCGTCA
>CBJLQC010000024.1:0-12926 GCA_966424955.1 uncultured bacterium
GGTAGCCATAGCTCGGTAATGTAACCAGGAACGACCATTACAACAACTCGCGCCCCCTCGCTATCCGGTGACGAACAGGCCCGTTACGTACATGACCAGCAGGCCGGCCAGCACGCCCGCCGCGTTCAGCGGCGCCGCCAGCCCGGCGCCCTTTTCGGCCTGCCGGGCGAACAGTTTCCATACTTCAAAGACGACTTGAATGATGGCGCCTGCGCCCACCGCGAAGAACAGCGTGGTCCAGACCGGCGAATACGTGAACCCGCCGATCCAGGCACCCAGGATCGTCGGCACGCCGGCTACCAGACCGAGCAGCGCGAGCCCTCCGATCGACGGCTTCTCCGCCGCGACGGGCGCGACGATCGCGAGACCCTCGGTCGTGTTGTGCAGCAGAAAGCCGAGAACCAGAAACGTACCGAGCGCAATTTCACCAGTGGCGTACGCGGAGCCAATCGCCAATCCCTCGCCCAGGTTGTGCAAGCCGATGGCGACCGCGATCAGCAGCGAAACGTAGAAGGCGCTGTAACCGGTGCGGCGGCGACGTCGCCATTCACCGAATGCAGCGATGGCGAGGGGCGTACCGACCAATCCCAGCACGACGAGTCCCAGGCCCTGGAAGGCGCCGGCGACACGCCCGGCATTGTCGAGCGCTTCCGCGATCGCATCCACGGCGAGGAATACCAGTAATCCGACGGTGAGACTGAGGAAGAAATCAACCCAGCGGCGATCGATCGAGCGCAGGAACGGAAGCCACAACAATCCGAGCAGCACGGGCACGACGCCGACATAAATGCCCAGCATCGCAAATGTGGTGAGATACCGGGCGTCGGCGCGCGGCGTCTGGGTGGCTACCGCGACGTGTCCCTCGAACACCAGTCCGTTGCGGGAGACGAGCTTGACGACGTGCGGCTCGCCCTGCACCCACGGATACGGCACCGTGATCGTGCGCTTTTCGAGGCGCCCCACCTCGCGCGGACCATCAATCGTGTGCGTCCACGACGCATCATCCACCAGCACCTGCGATATGATGACTGGCTCGGGACCACCATTCACGATGTGAACTTGCATCTGCCCGGGCTCGGGCATCGTGATGCGCTCGATCGTCAGTTCCTCAATAGGCGGGAATGCCTCCGTGAAAACGCCGAGCGGCCCGAAGCGCAAAAACACCGTGACCAGCACGGCCAGCAATGCGAGCGGCGCAAATCCCTTCAACCACACCGATGCGGAGCCGCGCTGCGGTTCGGGGGACGGCGTCGGGTCGCGGCGTTCGGCCAGCGCGCTACGCATGGAGGTCCTCCCGCACTTCGAACATGCCCATCCAGCCCAGCTCCGCGAACTCGCTTTGATGCGCGTGGAACATGTAACGCCCGGGGAACTTGAACGACATCTCGAGCACGGCGCGTTCGCCCTGGCAGAGCATCAGGTTGTCGGTGTATTCGAACTGCTCGAGGTTGCTGCCCGTGCGAAACGCCTTCATGAAGTTGCCATGAATGTGGAATGAGTTGATCAGATCGAATTCGGTGATGTTCACGAGATAGATGCGGATCAGCTCGTTCAGCTTCAGCGGAATCGGATGCTTCTGGTAATGGAAGCCGACCGTGTTGACCGCGTATACTTCGTTGTCGTTGTCGAAGTTGGTGTCGAACGCGTTCATGACCATGACCAGCTCGCGCGCTGGCGGCCGCCCCTGCCGGGGATCGATGATGAACGTGCCGTACAAGCCCTTGTGAATGTGCCGCTTGAGCGGAACCGCGTGACAATGATACAGCTGCAAGCCAAACGGCTCCGCGTCGAACTCATAGGTGAACGTCTCGCGCGGCTGCACGATCTCGAAAACGCCATCCATGTTCGCCGGGTGTATGCCGTGGAAATGCATCGTATGCGGATGCGAACCCGCATTCGAGAAATGCACACGCACGCGGTCACCTTCCGTGCACCGAAGCGTCGGCCCCGGCACCTGCCCGTTGTACGTCCAGGCTGGGAAATAAACGCCCGGCGCGATCTCGATTTCGCGGTCGATCGCCGCGATGTAGTACTCACGCAGCGTCTGCCCACTGGGCAGCGTGGAAACTTTGCCGTAATCGAACTCGGTAAGGAATTTCGTCGGATCGAACCCCCGCGGATCGATGTCGCCCACCGCATCCAGTGAGTGCGCGTGCATGTGTGCGTCCGGCGCCAGCTCCGGCGCCGCCGTGCCGCTCTGCGGACGCAACACGATTGCTCCGCCCGCTGCCGCCAACCCTGCTGCCCCGAGCGCACCGGCCTTGATCAGGTCGCGGCGTGACAGCTTCCCCTCTTCCATTATTGCCTCTTTGCTTTCTTGAGCGTTTCCACTTGTACGTATCGGGCGAGCTCGGCGCTCACGATGTGATCCTGGTCGCCGACGCGGATGTACAACGGACCATTGAAGGGGCCGCGCTCGGTCAGCATCACTTCCGTTCCGGGCGTCAGATTCAGCTCGGCCAGGTAGCGCAGCGCCGCGGGATCCTCATCGCGCACCCGGCGCAGCACCGCGCGGCTGCCCACGTCCAGCTTGTCCAGCGTCGGGTAGCGGCGATCGACGAACGCCTTGCCCGACGCCGGGATCGGCGCGCCGTGCGGGTCGGCCACCGGGAACCCCAACACCTGCGCCATGCGATCGATCAGCTCGTCGCTCACCGCATGCTCCAGCCGCTCTGCTTCCTCGTGCACGCGATCCCATGTGTAGCCCAGCACTTGCACCAGGAACATCTCGAGGATGCGGTGCCGTCTGATCAGCCCGATCGCCTGCGCCTCGCCCGCCGCCGTCAGCCGCGTGCCGTAATAAGGGACATGCTCGACCAGCCCCTGGTCGGCGAGCCGCTTGATCATCCCGGTCACCGAGCCGGCCGCGATGCCCAGCCGCCCCGCGATGGCGGAGGTGCTGGCCGCCTCGGCGTCGGCGGCGAGGTTGTAGATGGCCTTGAGGTAGTCTTCTACGTTGGACGAAGTCATTTGAGGTACTTGTCTGTTTTACTTTTAGGGCAGCCTAAATTTAAATGCGAGGATGGGTCGAGGCAAGCGCGCGGGGTGAGGAGGGCGGTTTCGGCCACGCGGCTGAGCCCCTAAGCTACCAGCTTCAGGACAGCACTCAGGGAGGTTGAATAGTGGCTGTGCAGGAAAGGGACTTGGAGGCGCTCCTCACCGAGACGCGCAAGTTTGTGCCGGCGGCGGAGTTTACCGAAGAGGCGAATGCGGGGGATGCCTCGATCTACGAGAAAGCGGCGGCGGATCCGGAGGGGTTCTGGGCCGCCTGGGCGACGCAGCTGGACTGGTTCGAGCCATTCGACGAGGTACTCGATTGGCAGCCGCCCTACGCGAAGTGGTTCGCGGGCGGGAAGCTGAACGCCTCGTTCAACTGCCTGGACCGGCACGTTCGGACCTGGCGGCGGAACAAGGCGGCCCTGGTCTGGGAGGGCGAGCCCGGCGACGAGCGGGTCTTCACCTACTGGGATCTGTACCGCGAAACGGCGAAGTTCGCGAATGCGCTGCTGCGCATGGGCGTGCGCAAGGGCGACCGGGTCGCGATCTACCTCCCCATGATCCCGGAAGCGGCGATCGCGATGTTGGCGTGCGCGCGCATCGGTGCCGCGCACTCGGTCGTCTTTGGCGGCTTTTCGTCCGACAGTTTGCGCGATCGCATCATCGATGCAGAAGCCAAGGTCCTGGTTACGGCGGACGGTGGTTTCCGGCGCGGTCGGGTCGTCGCGTTGAAGGAGAGCGCGGACAAGGCGCTGGAGGAGTGCCCGACCATCCGGCATGTGGTCGTGATCCGGCGCGGCGCGGGGCTGGATGCTCCGTGCGCGATGAAGGAAGGCCGCGACGTCTGGTATCACGACGTCATTGCCGGGGAGAGCTACGATTGCCCGGCCGAGCCGATGGATTCGGAAGACCTCCTCTACATTCTTTACACATCGGGCACGACCGGTAAGCCAAAGGGCGTCGTGCACACGACCGGCGGCTATCTCACGCACTGCTACGCAACGACCAGGCTCGTCTTCGACCTGAAGGAAGAAGATGTTTACTGGTGCACCGCGGACGTGGGCTGGGTGACCGGTCACAGCTACATCGTGTATGGCCCGCTCGCCAACGGGGCTACGGTCGTGATGTACGAGGGCGCGCCCGACTGGCCGGACCGCGGCCGTTTCTGGCAGACCATCGAAAAGTACGGCGTCACGATCTTCTACACGGCGCCCACGGCGATCCGAGCGTTCATGCGCTGGGGTACGGAATGGCCGGCGAAATCGCGGCTGGATTCCCTGCGGCTGCTCGGCACGGTCGGCGAGCCGATCAATCCGGAAGCCTGGATGTGGTATCACGAGCACATCGGTCGCGGCAACTGCCCGATCGTGGACACGTGGTGGCAGACGGAAACAGGCGGGATCATGATCACGCCGCTGCCCGGGCTGATCGCGACGAAGCCGGGCAGTGCGACGGTGCCGTTCCCGGGTATTGCGGCCGACGTGCTGAACAACGAAGCGCAATCCGTGAATGCCGGATTTCTGGCGCTCACGAAACCCTGGCCCGGCATGCTGCGCGGCATCTACGGGGATGATGAGCGTTTCAAGCAGAACTACTGGTCGAAATGGGATAATATCTATTTCCCTGGAGACGGTGCGAAGCGCGATGAAGATGGGTATTACTGGATTCTCGGGCGCGTGGATGACGTGCTGAACGTAGCCGGGCATCGCATCGGCACCATGGAAGTGGAGAGCGCGCTGGTGGACCATCGGGATGTGGCAGAGGCCGCGGTGGTAGGTCGAGCGGATGAGCTGAAGGGTCAGGCCATTGCGGCGTTCGTGCTGCTCAAGGAAGGCATTGAGCCGACTGATGCGCTCAAGGATGAGCTGAAGAAGCACGTCACCGAAAAGATCGGCGCGATCGCCCGTCCGGACGACATCCTGTTCGCGGCGGACCTGCCCAAGACGCGTTCCGGTAAAATCATGAGGCGGTTATTGCGGGACATCGCGGAGGGAAGAGCTTTGGGAGATACCACGACGCTGGCGGATCCGGCGGTAGTGGCGCGGCTCAAGTCGGAGTATGAGGAGAAGGAATAAGCGCCTGAGGCAAAGAAGGTTGACCAGCATAAGATGTCATCGGTAGAACCCGTACCTCTGCACGAAGCGAATCCAGCGCGCATTACGAAGCTGGTGGAGATGGTCGAAACCGTTTTCCACGGCAAGCGTGATGTGGTACGCCTCTCGGTGGCGGCGCTGCTGGCCCGCGGTCATGTCCTGTTCGAGGACATTCCCGGCGTCGGCAAAACCACGCTGGCCCGGGCGCTGGCCGCGACCAGCGGACTGAATTTCCGGCGCGTGCAGTTCACCAGCGACCTGCTGCCTTCGGATGTGCTGGGCGTATCCGTGTACAATCCGCAGACGGCGACCTTCGAGACGCGGACCGGCCCGATTTTCACGAACATCGTGGTGGCGGATGAGATCAACCGCGCGCCACCGCGCACGCAGGGCGGGCTGTTGGAGGCCATGCAGGAAGGGCGCGTGACGATCGACGAGCGGTCGCACGAGCTGCCGCGTCCCTTCCTGGTGATGGCGACGCAGAACCCGCTCGAGCACCACGGCACATATCCGCTGCCTGAAAGCCAGCTCGACCGCTTTTTGATGCGCCTCACCATCGGCTATCCGGATGAGGATGCCGAGCGGCGCATCCTGCTCGAGAGTGTCGGCACCGAGGATCCGGTCGAATCGTTGGAGTCGGTGCTCTCCCCGGGGGAAGTGCTGGCACTGCAGTCGCGGGTGGAGGAAGTGCATGCCGAGCCGACGCTGGTCGACTACCTGATGCAGATCGTGCGCGCCACGCGCGCCGACGCGCGCCTGCGCATGGGCGCGAGCCCGCGCTCATCGGTCGGACTGTTCCGCGCCGCGCGCGCATACGCCATCGTGAATGGACGCGACTTCCTGGTGCCTGACGACATTCAGACCATGATCGTGCCGTGCCTGGCGCACCGGTTGCTGCCGGTGAGTGCGGCGGCCTCGACGTCCGATGCCCACGACGAAGCAGCCACGCTGCTGGACGGCATCCTGTCCGACATCCCCGTACCCGTGTGAGCACGGCACCACCGCGCGCTCGCCTGGCAGCTTTCGGGCGCGCGCTGCGCGCCTGGCTCCGTCCGCCGCGCCGCCTGCGCTTCACCCGCGCCGGCGGTTTTTTCACCATCGGCGTGCTGGCACTCGGCCTGGCCACGCTGAACACCGGCAACAATCTGCTCTATCTGTTGCTGGGCGGACTGCTCGGCCTGATCGTGGTGAGCGGCTGGCTGTCCGAGCAGGCGATCCGCGCTGTCCGCATCGTGCGGCGCACGCCGCACGGCGTGGCCGGTGAGCCACTGACCTTCACTTACGAAGTGCACAACGCCAAGCGGCGGCTGCCGACGCTCGCCCTCGAGCTGATCGAGGCGGATGCGCCGATTTCCGCGTTCCTGCCGGTGGTTGGTGCCGGCAAGAGCGCATGCACGCGCGTCGACGTGACGTTCCGGCGCCGGGGCGTGTATCGCCTGCATCGCTTCACGTTTTCCACCACGTTTCCATTCGGGCTCTTCGTAAAGGAGCGCGACGTCGTTTTCCCCGGTACGGTGGTGGTCTGGCCGCGCACCGATCGGCGCGTGCGCGAAGCGCGCAAGGCCGGTGCGCGTGCGCGCCGCAGCGAGGCGGAAGCGGCAGCGGTAGCCGGCGGCCGCGGCGATTATCGGTCGCTGCGCCCCTACACACCGGGTGACGATCCGCGCGACGTGCATTGGCGCTCGACGGCGCGCTACGCGCAGCCGGTAGTCCGCGAGTACGAACGCGATGCGTCGGAGACGCTCTGGCTGGCGCTCGAGCTGCGCACGCCCGACGCGGACGCGGCCGAAGTCGCCATCGAAATCGCTGCCGCGCTGGCGGCGCGGTCGGTGGCGCGCGGCGAACGCGTCGCCCTGGTCACCAACGACACGGTCATCGACGCCGGTACGGGCGGGGCCCAGCTGGAGCGCGTGCTGGATGCACTGGCGCGCGCGCGAGTCCGTGCCGACGCGCCCGATATGAACCTGCCGGTCGCGCAGCAGCACTGCGTGCTGGTGGCGGTTGCCCCGTCCGCGGGTGATTGGGCAGATGTCTTCCTGGCGCAGGAAGCGGCATGAGCACGACGCCGCTCCGGCTGCTGCATCGCCGGCTCGCCGCCGGCATGGGGATCGCCGCGGTCGCCGCCTTCGTCGCGGGTGCGGGCTGGGCATCTGCCATGCCGCTGGTGGCCTTGACCATTCTGGTGACCGCGCTGGTCTGGGCGCCGCCCGCGGCGTCGCAGAGGCAGCTGGACATGTTCTGGCGTATCCTGGCGCTGATCTTTGCGGCACGGGCCGTATATCACGTCTTCGCCGGCACCGGCGACATCGTGCTGCCCATGGTGGATCTGCTACTGCTGCTGCTGGCGTCGGAGACGTGGCGCGAGAGTGGAGCGGCGGGCGACACGCGTGTGTATTCGCTTTCCTTCGCGCTGCTCATTGCGGCGTCCGCCTACCGGCCGGGCGTGGTGTTCGCGATCTCCTTTGTGATCTACACGGGTCTGGCGGTCGTCACGCTGATGGTTGGCCACCTGGTTCGGCAGCTGGCGCGGCACCGCGCGGCCGATGTGCGGCTCGAACGCACGTTCCTGCTGCGCATAGCGGCGATGTCGGGAGTCATGCTGGCGCTCAGCGCGTTGGTCTTTGCGGCGTTCCCGCGCGTCTCGCGCGGCTGGATGACGCGCACCGCGTTGCAGACCAGCACGGTGGTCGGGTTTTCGGATCGGGTTTCGATCGGCGAGCATGGCAGCCGCATCTCCTCGAATCCTGAAGTCGTACTCCGCGTGGAATTTCCGGACGGCCCGCCCGACGATCTCCGTGCGCTGTACTGGCGCGGCCGCTCTTACGACTTGTTCGACGGGGTGGCGTGGGGCCGTTCGCCCGACGTGCCCCGCTCGCTGGCCACGACGGCGTTCTACAACGCGCGCTGGCCGGGTGCGCGCACGCGCCAGGAAATCTTCGCGACGCCCCTCGATGTGCCGGTATTGTTCGGCCTCGCGCCCGTGCTGTATGTGCAGCCGACCTCGCGTCTGCGCGCGCTCTCGGACAATGCCGGCGACCTCTGGTATTACGGTAGCGGCGTTCCCAATTACATCGTCGTGTCCGCGGCGCGGCGGCCGACCGACGCGCAGCTGCGCGCCGCCTACGGCGAAGGCGTGCGCGGGGAAAACTTCTACCTGCAGCTGCCGCCGCTCACCGATCGCGTGCGAGGCCTCGCCGATTCGCTGGTGCGTAACCAGCCGACACGCTACGACTCCGTGATGGCCGTGCAGAAGTGGCTGCGCAGCGAATTCAGTTACACGCTCGACCTGCCCGCCACGCCGCGCGAAGCGACGCTCGATCACTTTCTCTTCGTGCGCCGCAAGGGCCACTGCGAATACTTCTCGACTGCCCTGGCCGTGCTGCTGCGTACCGTGGGCATACCGGCGCGCAACGTGAACGGGTTCATGGGCGGATCGTGGAACGAGTTCGGCCGGTTCCTCACGGTCACACAGAATGAAGCGCACAGCTGGGTGGAGGTCTGGTTTCCGCGCTACGGGTGGGTGACCTTTGATGCGACGCCGGCGGCCACGGTCGACGTGGCGCAGGCGCTGGGCCAGGGGCGCGCCGGTCCGATGCGCACCTTCTTCGATGGCATCGAACACCGCTGGAACAAGTGGATCCTCGAGTACAATCTGCAGTCGCAGATCTCGCTCTTCCAGCGCGTCACTTCACCGTTCCGGAACGATCGTGTCGATCAGCCACCGTCGAGCCGCAGTTGGCTGCACTGGCTGAAGCCCGCCCTTTACCTGGTGGTGATTGCGCTGGCTGTGCGCATCGTGCTGACCGCGCGCCGCGGCCACGCGCCGGTGCGCCGCGAGGCACGCGGCTACCTGCAGCTGCGGCGCGCATACGCGAAGGCCGGCTTCACGGTGCGGGCACACGACGGGCCGCTGGCCTTCCTGGCGCGCCTGCAGGCGAAGCACGCACCCGGGCTGGAGCCTGCGTCGCGCGTTGTGCATGCATACCTGCGCGCACGCTTCAGTACCGCCGAATTGACGGCCGCTGAACAAGCAGAGCTGGCAGAGAACCTGCGCGCCGCGTTGCGCGCGGTCAGGAAGTGGCGAGCGGGTCCTTCGAGCCGGGCAGCGGCGGCATAGAATCCGGCAGCGGCTTTTTCAACTTGGGCTGCGCCGGGATGCCGAGCGCGACGTCGCCGGTCTGGATGTCACGGGTGCCGACGGCGAGCGCGCCCAACATCGAATTGGGCTCCATCGTCACGCCCGCCAGCACGGTTGCATGGTAGGTGATGCGCACGTTGTCGCCGATGATCGTGGCCGGCAGGTCGACATCGCGGCCGTCATAGAGCGCGTGCGTGTGACTGTAGATGTTGGCGAAATCAGCGACCGAAACATTGTGGCCGAGCTTGATACCGCCGCGATCGTCGAGCAGCACGTGGCGATGGATCACCACGTTGTCGCCCACCTCGAGCCGGTAGCCGTAAGACAGCTTCACGAAGTGAAACGCCTTGAAATTGGCGCCGCACCGCTTGAAGATGTGCCGCGCGAGCAGGCGCCGGAACAACACGCCGAGGTGGACGTTCTCGCCGAGCACGCTTTTGTCGAACATCTCCCAGAGCCAAATGAGCGGCTTGACCCGGTAGTACTGCTCCAGATCGACTTCGGCGTAGTATTCCGGCTCGAGCGTAATGTTGCGGGGGTCCATCTGCAGCAGCGCGATCTGCTGCGCCGGGGGCAGCTCCTGCGGCGCGGCGGAACGCAACTGCGGGTAGTACAAATCCGTAAGGATCTCACGGCACAGCTCGTTGCGGTCGGTGCCCGCGTCGGAGATCGCCTCATCCAGCGCGCCCAGCCAGCGCTCATAGGCCTGCGCGGCCTGCGGCGCGATCGCCACCTGTCTCAACGGTAGAAATGCCATGTCCGGCGCAAAGTAGGCGGCCGCCTCTATACGAGCAACGGCATGACGGCTTATGATTTATCAACGAAAGGTGACGCGATATGCACGACATATTGAGGGACCGTCTGTGGCGTAAGCTGGAGGCTCTGCCCGAGCAGCAGCTCTACCAGGTGCTCGATTACATGGAGTTCCTCGAGTCCAAGTACGCGCCCGGACAAACCCGCGAACCGGACGTGCTGACCAGGTTTGCCGAGCGGTTCGAGGACAGCATGCGCATGCGCTCCGTGGCACCAAAGGTCATCTTCGGCGCGGTCGGGCTGATGGGCACGGCGCGCAAGGTGGTGCGCGGCGTGACCGACGCCGGCAAGGATCTGCTCGGCGCCTTCGAGCCCGAGCCGACCGGCAAGAAGCCCGGGCCGGCCGGCGGAGAGCCGAAATAATGCCGCGTATTCGCATCGGGCGCAGCAAACGCCGCCGGCAGAGCGCGGTGAAGCTCCTGCGCGAGCTCCCAAACTTCATCAAGCTGCTGGTGCGCCTGCTGCGTGACGCGCGCGTGTCCAAGCTGGACCGGCTGCTGTTCGGCGCGGTCATCGCGTACATATTGCTGCCCGCGGACCTGCTGCCGGATTTCCTGGGCGTGCTCGGGCTGACCGACGATCTCTACCTGATCGGCCTCGCGCTGAACCGCCTTTTCGCGCGCGCCGGCGCCGACGTCCTGCTCGAGCACTGGGATGGCAATGCGCGCGCCCTCGGCTACCTGCTGGAGGGCGTAGAGGAAGTCGGCGCGCTCCTGCCGGCACGCATCCGCAGCGCATTGCGCGGGCTGGTGTAGCCATCTAAATTCCGCCATGGAACCACTTAACACATCCGCTCGCATCCTCGGCGAAGCGCTGACGTTCGACGACGTTCTCCTTGTTCCCGACTACTCCGAAGTTCACCCCGGTGCCACCGACGTCACCACGCGGCTGACCAACAGTATCGAGCTGTCCATCCCGCTGCTCTCGGCTGCCATGGATACGGTAACCGAATCCCGCATGGCGATCGCCATGGCGCGCGAAGGTGGCATCGGCATCATCCACAAGAACATGCCGATCGACCGGCACGCCAGCGAAGTCGATCGCGTGAAGCGGTCGGAAAGCGGCATGATCCGCGACCCGATCACCCTCAAGCCAGACCACACGCTCCAGGATGCATTGCGCGTCATGGAGCGTTTTTCGATCAGCGGCGTGCCCATCATCGAGGATGGCGGCAAGCTGGTCGGCATCATTACCAATCGCGATCTGCAATTCGAAACCGCGCTGAGCCAGCCGATTGCCGCGGTAATGACCCGAGAAGGCCTGGTCACCGCGCCGACCGGCACATCACTCGATGACGCGGAGCGCATTCTGCAACGCCATCGCATTGAAAAGCTGCCGGTGGTAGATGAGCAGGGCGTTCTGCGCGGACTCATCACGGTCAAGGACATCTTCAAGCGCCGGCAGTTCCCGAACGCGTGCAAGGATGAACACGGACGTCTGCGCGTCGGTGCGGCGCTCGGCACGTCGTTGCAGGAGCTCGATCGTGCGGCCGAGCTGGTGGCGGCCGGCTGCGACGTGCTGGTCATCGATACTGCGCATGGTCACTCGGCCGGGGTGCTGATGGCCGTCGAGCGAACACGTGCCCGTTTTCCGGATGCACAGATCGTCGCGGGCAACGTGGCCACGGCGAGCGCAGCCCGGGCGTTGGTCGACCGGGGCGCGAATGCGGTCAAGGTCGGGATCGGTCCAGGCAGTATCTGCACGACGCGCGTGGTGGCCGGCATCGGCGTGCCGCAGCTCACCGCCATCATGGAATCGGTACGTGGTGTGGACGGTCGCGTGCCGATCATTGCCGATGGCGGTATTCGCTATTCCGGCGACATCGTGAAAGCCATCGCCGCCGGCGCATCCTCCGTCATGATGGGCTCGCTGCTGGCGGGCACGGAAGAGAGCCCCGGTGAGAGCTTCCTGCTCGAGGGTCGTCGCTTCAAGACCGTGCGCGGCATGGGCTCGCTGGCCGCCATGGCAGAAGGCTCCGCCGATCGCTACTTCCAGGAAGGCGAGAGCGCCACGCGCAAACTGGTGCCGGAAGGAATCGAAGGACGCGTCCCCTACAAAGGCCCGGCATCAGACGTGATCTTCCAGCTGGTCGGTGGACTCCGCAGCGGCATGGGATACTGTGGTACAGCGAACATCGAAGCGCTACGCACACGCGCGAAGTTCGTGCGCATTACCTCGGGCGGCCTGCGCGAATCGCATCCACACGATGTGGCGATCACCCGCGAAGCCCCCAATTACCATCTGTGATCGTCTTGCTACGTTCTTGACTTTCACCAATTTACGGGCCTACCATAGAAGCATCCCGTCTCCCCGTCACGGGATTAAAATATCCAACCAACGCGAGTTAGCATCGTGGCTTCCGGTTCCACTACGGATGCGGGCACCCTCCAGGCGCTGCGCACCGAATTAGAGGCGCTCGACGGCATCGAGCGTGTCGCCGTCGATGAGACGTCGATATGGCTGCAATGCGACCCGGCGCGCGAGGCTGCCGAGCTTCGTCCGGCGGTCGATGACGTGCTGAAGCGTCTCGGCATCGAAACCGACCGGTTCGATTTCAACTTCGTGACCGACCTCGCCTCGCGACGGATCAAATTCGCGAGCCTGGAGCGAATCATGGAGCGCTCCGGCAACGTGCGCATGCGTGTCACACTCGAGTGGAACGGTGAGGCGAAGGTGGGCGAAGCCAGCGGCGAAAGCGGCGAGCTCGTCGAGCAGCGCACCGCCGCCGCGGCGTCGCTCAACGCGCTGGAAGCGGTGGTAGGCGAAAGTCTCGGCATCAAGCTGGTAGGCGTCAAGCACGTCCGGGCCTTTGATGAAGAGCTGATGGTCGTCGCGCTCTATCGTCCCGGACCGCCCGCGCAACGACTGGTCGGCAGCGTTCGCAT
>CBJLQC010000025.1:0-12753 GCA_966424955.1 uncultured bacterium
GCGCACGCTGACGTTCAGGGCGCGCGCCACGCGCTCCGCCGAGCCGCCTTCGGCGCAAGCGCCGGCCAGCGCCTGTTCGACGTTGGACCGGAACACGGATGTGCTGCGCGGGAGCCGCTGCGCCAGGATCTGCGCATGCTGCTCGAGCAGCAACGCCAGCGCGGTGTCGGCGCCGTCCGTAGGCGCCGCCCACTCTTCCCGGCTGAAGCAGAGCACATCGCGCCCACACCCAAAATGCACCGGCGCCGCGAAGACCTCCTCATAGCGGGCGCGCGCCGCCGGCTCGACGCGGCGCAGCTCGACGCGTCGCACGCGCAGGCCCGCGCGCACGCGCATCCGCATGCGGCTCACCAGCGCGGCAAAAACGTAATCGACATAAACCGCCGGTACCGCGCCGCCCTCGGCGCCGGTGAGGCAGAGACGGAGCTCGTTTTCATCCGATTCGATCCGCAGTGTCGCGGACTGCGTGATCAGGTGGAAGAACTGCACGAACCGGCCGACCCCCTCGCCGACTGTGGTCGAAGCGCGGACCAGGTAGTCGATGACCCGATACGCACCGAACGGCAAACTCACCGGCGCGACCAGCTGGAGCTCGGGGTCACCGGTCCGCTCGCGCAGTGCATCCCACAGTGCAATCACGGTCGGCGCCGCAATCCGTGCGTCGGGATCTTCCAGGTAGGCGCGCGACAGCCCGGCGTCCGCCAGCAGGTCCGCGGTCGCGACGCCGCGTGCTTCGGCGGTGCACACCATGGCGAGCGTACTGGTCGCCGCGATCGACGGCGCGGTTTTCACCATGGACGATTAGTGTGGACGCGCGCGGAGTCGCGTCAAGCATGCTTTCTCCGGAATCGGAATTATTACGGACAGGCTCGCCCGCACCCCGTGGTCGTGCTCTATTGCAGGTTCAACCGGCATATTTTCACGTAGAGGCGTTATGACGCGCATCCTGGCTATTTGCGGACTGCTTTTCCTGCATTCGACGCTGCTCGCACAGACTCCGCCGCCGGCGCAGACGGCGGTCGATCCAGCCACCATCTATACCAAGCGCGAAGTCATGATCCCGATGCGTGACGGCGTCAAACTGTTCACCGCCATCTACACGCCCAAGGACGGCACGCGCACGCATCCCATCATCATGACGCGCACGCCGTACAGCTCGGGCCCGTACGGCGCCGACAAGTTCCCGGGCTTCCTGCGCGGCATGGCCGGCGCGACGCTGCTCAGCTTCGTGCAGGACCGCTACATCTTCGTGTTCCAGGATGTGCGCGGGCGGTTCATGTCGGAAGGCAGTTTCGTGAACGTGCGGCCGTTCAATCCGAACAAGAAGTCGAGCCGCGACATCGATGAGGCCAGCGACACCTACGACACTGTCGAGTGGCTGCTGAAGAATGTGCCGGGTAACAACGGCCGGGTGGGTGTGCGCGGCACGTCCTATCCAGGTTTCTATTCTTCCATGGCCGCGCTGTCCGCGCATCCGGCCGTCAAGGCGGTTTCGCCGCAGGCGCCCGTTACGGAGTGGATGGGCGGCGACGATTTCATTCACAACGGCGCGCTGCTGCTGCCGCACGCGTTCGACTTCTATGCGGGCTTCGGCTGGCCGCGCCCGCAACCCACGCAGACGGATTTTCGCCGCTTTGACCATCGCACGCCGGACGGTTACGAGTTCTTCCTCAACAAGCTGGGCGCGCTCAGTCATGCCAACTTGAAGTTCTTCCACGACAGCGTCGCGTATTGGGACACGATTGCCGCGCATCCCACGTGGGACGCCTTCTGGCAGACGCGCAGCGTGCGGCCGCACCTCGGCAAGCTGCAGCCGGCCATGCTCTGGGTGGGCGGCTGGTTCGATACCGAGAACCTGTGGGGCGCGCTGAACGCATATGCCGCGGCCGAGCAGGGCAAAGCTGCCGTGACCAATCGTCTGGTCATGGGGCCGTGGTCGCACGGTCAGTGGAACGGCCCGCGCGGCGATTCGCTGGGTGCCGTCGCCTGGGGATCGCCCACCACGAAGTTCTTCAGCGACAGCATCGAAGTGCCTTTCTTCAACCACTATCTGCTGAACGACCAGCAGCCGCTGCGCACCTACGAAGCCGCGGTATTCGAGACCGGCACCAACGCCTGGCACTTCGTGGAGCGGTGGCCGCTGCCCAACACGACGTCGCGCAGCCTGTACTTGCGTGAAAACGGGGCGCTGTCCTTCGAACAGCCCGCAACCACGGCCGCCTTCGACGAGTACGTCAGTGACCCGCGGCATCCGGTGCCTTACACGGCGGAGATCCGGCACTGGTACAACCCGGGCTTCATGGTGGAAGACCAGCGATTCGCGGCGCGCCGCCCCGACGTGCTGACTTACCAGACCGAGCCGTTGACGCAAAAGCTCACGATCGCGGGGCCGCTGGACGTGGACTTCGTGGTCGCCACCACCGGCACCGACAGCGATTGGATCGTCAAGGTCATCGATGTTTTTCCGGACACACTGCAGCGCCAGGGCGGCTACCAGATGCTGGTGCGTGGCGATGTGCTGCGCGGCAAGTTCAGAAATTCAATGAGCAAGCCCGAGGCGTTCGTGCCCGGCCAGCCGACCCCGATCCGCTTCAAGCTGGAGGATGTGTATCACACCTTCCTGCCCGGCCATCGCGTCATGGTGCAGGTGCAGAGTACCTGGTTCCCGATGATCGACCGGAATCCCGGCAAGTTCATGAACATCTACGAAGCGAGCGACGCGGATTTCGCGAGCACGACGCAGCGCGTCTTCCGGTCGGCGGGCCAGGCCTCGCGTGTCGTACTGCCGGTGGTGAACGATCATTGAGTCCAGCTGAAGTCCGAAGGCTCAGTCCCGGTACTCGATGCTGTAGGCGAGCATGGCGTGCACGCTGTCGGCGTGATCCTTTTCGCCGCGGATCTGCTCAAGACGGCGGGGTGTAAGGCGGAGTGCTGATCTCGTTGACGAAGACGAGATAATCGGTTGCCGGGGGCGTCTCACCCAGTTGTCGAATCACATGCGCGAGCTGGCCCCGGTGATATGTTCCGTGATTCATCAGGTGTACCAGCACCGCATCGAGCGGATAGGTCCATGTCTCACCGCGGAAATTGACATAGCGTACGGGTACCGGTATCTGCTCGTTGGTGAGACCGCTGATGAAGGTATGTTGCTCAGTTTGCACGGCATTCCACGCGGCTTGAAAATCGCTCGCGCTGCGACACGATGTGAGGTCGGGGAAGGCAGGTGGAGAATGGCCGCGCAACCGCTGCATCCAGACTGCTTCGGCGCCCAGAATATGTTGCAGCAGTCCGCTTGCTGTGCCAAAACTGCCGCCGATCGGTTGCGCCAGCGCGGCGGCCGGCAATCTGCCGAGCGCACCCAGGAGCCGGCTGGTGGCCCAGTGATGGTAGGCAAGCAGATGAGTGAGTTCGGTGAGTTCCATGAGGTTCGTCGCTTTGAGCTACCGCCCGTTTGCTGGTTTGTCCGCCAGGTACATAAAACGTGACAAGCGCCGTTCGCTCGCCAGGGTGTGCACGGCGTCGAGGAAGCGCTGGAGCCCGCTGAAGCCTTCCTCGGTTTCCAGCGTCAGCAACGGCACTCGCAATTCTTCGCGGGCGTTGCGCCACCGTCTCGACACTGATGCGACGGCCTCGGTAACGTCTCGCATATCGCGCAGAACGAAACCGCTGCCGGCCAGGAGCCGCTCGTTGCATCCCACCGGAGTGAACACGAAGAAGCCGATCGAAGCCCGCGCCCGGATCTCCTCATTCGTCAATTGCCCGGTCATGACAATCGGATCCGTGAAAAGCAGCCGGCCGCCCGGACGGAGCACGCGATACCAGTCCTGCAAGACCTGGAGTCGGCCGGGGAGGTGATTGATCGCGTCGTTACAGAGGATCGCGTCGAATGAATCGGCGGGGAAAGGCAGCCGGAGCGCCGCATCCGCTATTTCGAATGAAACGCGGGACGCGAGGTCCTGCGCCAGCGCTCGCCTGGTCGCTGCCTCGATACCCTGCCGGTTGATGTCGATTCCGACACACTGCGCGCCGGTTTCGGTAGCCATGCGACAGGTGACTCCGCCCGAACCACACGCCACTTCCAGCGCTGTCTGGCCGGGCCCCAGCTCGAGAGCGCGAAACATGTCCTGTGCTTCCGCCAGCGTGATCCAGCTGGCCTGGCCGAGATCCTCGTCGTACGTCAGACGGCGCACCGCCGCGTGCGGATCAGCATCCAGGTTGCCGTAGTACCCGTCGTAGAGATCGACTTCGGTCATCGTGCCGCCTCCGTGCAGCCCTGGATCGCCCACGCGCGAGCGCGCAGCCAGATCGCGCCGCTGGACAAGTGCGGCAAGCGGGCCGCGATCAAGCCGCGCAGGTCGGCCCGCTGCGTCTCATCGAGCGACGCGACGAACGACGGTGCCGGTCCGGTCCCGCCCAGCAACGGCGTCCAGTAGTCATCCATGCTCGCGAACTCGGTGACGATCTCGAGCGGGTCGCAGCGCACACTGCTCAAACCCGCTGCTTCGAACAGGCGAGTCAGTGCGGCCGGCGTGCACATCGGGAAGCGTACGGCTTCATCCAGCCTGGCGGCCTCCGGATCCACCTCGACCGCGGCATCCCAAAAATACCGCAGGAACTGCATTTCACCCGCGTAATCCCAAACGCACGCGGAGACGCTGCCTCCCGGAACGGTGGCCGAGCCCATGCGCGCGAGAGCGGCGGCCGGATCCGGAAAGAAGTTCAGCGCGAGGAGGGAGGTGGCGACGTCGTATCCGGATGCGCGCATCGGGAAATCCGCCGCGCCGGCGATCACGAATGATGCGCGCTCGATCGGAAGATTCCGTCGCGCATATTCGATGAAATTCGCCGCCGGATCGCATGCCGTTACGGACGCCGGCTCGGTCTTCGCCAGGATCGCGCTGGTGAGCGCGCCGGTGCCGCAACCCAGCTCCAGCCAGTGTGCGCGCGCGGCCGGCCGCAGCCATTGCAGGAACACCCGCGCGAGCATCCGACTCCACCGCCCCATAAAATGCTCGTAGGTCGCGGGCGCCGTCCATTGATCGGTCAGCGGTGACAAGATCTGCGGCTCCTCAGCTTCCCAGTCGTGCTCGTACCGCGTCCAGCGTCTTGCGCGCGGACGGCATCACGCCGACGACCACCAGCGGCCCGCCATCCACGACTACTTCGCCATCGACGAGGAATTTGTATTCGCCGTAATGCCCGCGGACCATCTCGACATCGACGCCCAGCTCCCGGCGAACGCGTGCCGCCACCCGGGCGGCGTGCAGTCCGGAGACTCAGAAGGCGCAGTAGCGGACCGAAACTCTGGTTGGGCTATTGTTCTCATCAGGCATTGCGCTACTCCGGCATCACGGTGAAGCCGCGGAACACGCCGTCGTCGTCGAGGACTTCCGCGAAGTCCTCGAAACTCATGTTGGCTATCCGCAGGTTGTTCTCGACGGCCCATGCTTCGGAAGGAATGACCCGAAACGTGCGGACTCCCTCGGAGAGATCGACTACCAGCACGGGATGATCAGGCTGCGCGACCGTCCGGGCATCCACCAGGAAGACCACCGATGTCTGGTATGCCGGTGGTAACACCGAACGAATGGTTTCGGGCGTCAGGCCTTCGCATTCGGAGGCGTCGATGCATTCCACCGCGGCCTGAAACCCGTACGGCGGTTGGGGCGCCTTGACCAGCCGGCAGATCGTTTGCCAACCGGCATCATCACTGAAGTCGGTTCGGATGACCAGCGAGTAGTCGTAATCCGGCAAGGTGGGTTGTATCACGAAGCTTACTCCGGTGATGATGTGAAACCACGCTGGATCATCTATTCGCGACGCTCCCATTCGACGGACCGCCGCTCGGCGTCGATCACGTTGATCTTCTGCCAGATCTTGTTCGTGAGATTCGACGACAGCACTTCGATGTCGCTCACGGCGCTCAGGACGACCGGATCATTCACCGCCTGCAGGTGCACCGCCGCGACCTTGCTGCTCAGCGACAGCAGCTCCGTGCAATAGTCGAGATACCGCGACATCTCGAAATGGCTGAGCATCCGCGCGGGCGAGGACGGCGTCGTCCGGTTAGGTGAAATCAGGTGCTCGGGATCCTTGGTCAGTTGATGCATGTCGATGATGTGCACGATGTTGCGCAGACGCTGGAGCTCGCGCAGCGATCCGCGGCGGTCCAGCCGCGTCTCCAGGGTGAAGACAAAGTATAGCGCGAGGCCCAGGAAGATGACGTCCTGTATGGCCGATTCGATCACTTGCAGCAGGGAAGACAGGTCCCTGAGCTCGGCGGCCGGAATGCCACGCCACGTCAGGCCGGCGATCAGCAGTACCAGCAGAAGCACGATGATCGTGGCCGCGCCCACCTGGATGAAGCGATGGGGCCGGCGCTGCCGCTCGAGGATCGGGCCCGTCTCCTTCGCGATTTTGACCAACTCCGCGGCGACCTTGCTGAGGCCGGAATCGGGGAAACGCTCGTGAATCCGTTGATGCAGTCTCTCGAGTGTCGCGACTATCTGGGTGATCTGGAGCTCGTAATACATCGATCTCCGAAGGTCTGGTCAGGGCAAGAGTACTGGATCTCCAAGAAACAGCCGGGCGCGCCGGCCCGCAACATTGCTGATACCGCGCCACTCCTGATGGCTCGTCCTTTTCGCCGCGCCTACGCGGAGAGTCGAAAGATCAGCTCCTCGATCTCGCGGCCGCGCGTCGCGGCATACCCGGTGTCCTCACCGATCCGTACGAACCCGGTCTTTTCGAGCACGCGCACCGAGGCCGCGTTATCGGCGGCGACCCGGGCGAACAGCGGGCGCGCCGGCTCAGCCGCGATGACCTCGGCCACCGCCGCCGTCGCAATGCCGCGTCCCCACCATTGCCGCTCGATCCAGTACGTGAGCTCGCGATCGCCCTCCCGCCAGAACGTTCCCGCCGACCCGACCAGCTCACCGTTCCAGACAATTGCGTAGACCGTGTTGTCGGGATTCGCGAAGATGTCACGCCAGCGGGCAGCCAGTGTCTCCGCGGGGGCCGGTTCCAGAAAGGCCGCCATGTACGCGGCTTCCGAATCGAGCTGCAAACGGACGAAGTACGGAATATCGGCCGGCGTGGCCCTTCTGATGGATGGCGTGCTGGTCATGCGTGTGGTCGAGCCTCGTGCGATGTTATCTTCGCCCCATGAGAAACATCCTCGCATGGATCCTCTTTGGCCTGGTGGCCGGCGGTATTGCCAAGCTCATCATGCCCGGCAAAGACCCGGGCGGCTGTTTGGTTACCAGCGCGCTCGGCATCGTCGGCGCGCTGCTGGGCGGGTGGATCGGTCAGAAATTCCTGGGTGTGAATGTGGTTGCCGGGTTCAACCTGCAGGCGCTCGGGTTGGCCATTTTCGGCGCGCTCCTGATCCTGCTGGCTTACCGTCTCTTCATTCAGCGCCGGCACGAACGCCGCTTCTAGCACGGCGTTCTTCCAGGCGCTCGAGGATGTCGTCGAGCGAGGCGCCTGCCGCCGCACTGGCGACCAGGATGTGATATAACAGGTCCGCGGCCTCGTCCGCGGCGTGCTCGCTGTTTCCTTCCTGGCACGCCAGCGCGAGCTCGACCGCCTCCTCGCCCAGCTTCTTCAAGCGCTTGTTATCGTCCCGGAACAGCTTCGATGTATAGCTCTCGGCGGGATCCGCATCGAAACGTGCGGCAATCACGTCGGCCAGCGCGCGCAGCGTCGGTGCTTCCGCAAAGCAGCTGCGCGTGCCGGTATGACACGCCGGTCCGTTCGGCCGTACGCGAATCAGCACGGCGTCGCCATCGCAATCGGGCGTAATGCTGATGACCGTCTGCGTGTTGCCGCTCGTCTGGCCTTTGTGCCAGAGCGTCTGGCGACTGCGCGAGTAGAGCCACAGCTCGCCGCTTTCCGCGGACAAGCGCATCGATTCGGCGTTGCCGAAGCCGAGCATCAGCACCTCACCCGTCGCGTAGTGCTGCACGATGACGGGTATGAGGCCGCCCAGCTTGCTGAAGTCCAGGTTCATGGTGCCCCCTGCAGCAGCCCGGCCACATCGCGTGCCAGTGCCGCGTTTGTGGACACTGCGCTGCCGCCCGTGTGCGTCGCCGCGCCCGACCAGCTCGTGAAGACGCCGCCCGCTTCATCCACGATGGGCTTGAGCGCCGCGGCATCCCACACGCTCATGACGGGATCGAGCATGATCTCCGCCCGGCCGGTAGCGACCAGCGCGTGGCCGTAGCAGTCGCCCCAGGTGCGGAACAGCCCGGCGCGGCTCTGCAACCTGCGAAAACCGTCGCCATAGCCGTGCTGCTCGATATGCGCAACATCGGTGGTCAAGAGCAGCGCATCATCGAGGCTGGTCGTGTCGGAGACCAGCGCGCGTCGCCCGTTCCACCACGCGCCTTCGCCGCGCGCCGCGTAAACGGTTTCCTCGAGCGCGGGGAAGTACATGACGCCGATCATCGGCTCGCCGCGCTCTTCCAGCGCAAGCAGGCAGCCGAAGAACGGCACGCCGCGCACGAAGCTGCGCGTGCCGTCGATCGGATCGACGATCCAGCGGCGCGCGGCGTCGCCGCGCACGGTGCCGTATTCCTCGCCAATGATGCCGTCGTGCGGGAATCTGGTTTCGATCAGCTCGCGCACCAGCCGCTCGGCCGCCCGGTCCGCGGCGGTGACCGGCGTTGCGTCCGGTTTGCTTTCGGCTGCTATGCCGGTCTGGTAATGGGCGAGCGCGCTGCGCCCGGCGCGCCAGGCGACCTCGACTGCGAACTCCAGCAGGTCGGCTGCGCGTTCACGGCTCATGGGCCGCAGGTGTCTCGTCCACCTCACGCACCGGAATGCCGGCCTGCGCGAGCATGCGTTTCACCGCGCGGACGCTGGTCGTGCCGTCATGGAAGATGCCGGCCGCGAGGGCCGCGTCCGCGCCGGCCAGCAGAAAGACGTCGCGCATATGCTCCGCCGTGCCGGCCCCACCGCTGGCAATGACCGGGACGCTCAGCGCCTCGACCAGGCGCGCCGTGAATTCCAGGTCGTAACCGCGCCGTTGTCCATCCTGGTCGATGCTGGTCGCCAGCACCTCGCCCGCACCCAGCGCCGCGCATTGCCTGGCCCAGGCGATCGCGTCCAGCTCGGTGGCCGTGCGGCCGCCGTGCGTGAACACGCGAAACCACGTGCCGGTCATCGGCGCGGGTCCGCTGGCCGCGTGTTGCTGCTGCATCGGCGGGTTGCCCGGCACGGGCGTGCCTTCCGTGCGCGCGACCAGCTCGATCTGCCGCTTTTCCACCCGCGCATCGATACTCGCGACAATGCATTGCTTGCCGAACCGCTCCGCCGCTTCGCCGATCAGCTCGGGGCGCCGCACGGCGGCTGTGTTGATGCTGACCTTGTCCGCGCCCGCGCGCAGCGCATCGGCAATGTCCGTGACTTCGTTGATGCCGCCGCCGACGGTGAGTGGGATGAAGAGCTTGTTCGCGGTGCGGCTCACTGCCTCGAGCAGTGTGCGCCGGGCTTCCGCCGTTGCGGAAATGTCCAGGAAAACGATCTCGTCGGCGCCCTCGGCCTGGTAACGCTGCGCCAGCTCCACCGGATCGCCCATGTCACGCAGATCCGTGAAGCTGGTTCCCTTGACCACGCGTCCATCCGCCACGTCGAGGCAGACGATGATTCTCTTTCGCAGCATTACGGTTCCTCTTGCCCGAAACGCACCGCGCCCTTCGTGCTGAACACGGTGTCGGTCGTGACCAGTGCAGCACGCAAGGCGAGCGCGGTCGCCTTGATAGCCGCTTCCACCACGTGATGGCGATCGCGCCCGCGCAACACCCGCACGTGCAACGTTACTGCAGCGTTGTCCGCGAACGATCTCAGGAAATGCTCGTACAGGGTGCTGGGCAGCCGGCCCTCGTAATACGCCCGGCCACCTGCATCGATCGCCGCTTGTACCAGTGCATCATCCATCGGAATGAGCGCCGCACCGTAGCGCCGGCACGCTTCCGGAAGCTGGTCGCGCAGCGCCAGTCCCAGCGTGATGGCCACGTCTTCGATCAGATGATGGCGCAAATCTCCGGCCGCCTCTACGGCGAGGGTCAGGCCACTGTAGCGGGCGAAGGTGCGCAGCATGTGATCGAGGAAGGGCTCGCCCGTCGAAATCGTTGATTCGTCGGTACTTTGGGCATCGCCGGGCCCCAGCGAGAGAGTGATCTGCGTCTCCCGCGTGTTCCGTCGGTACGTCTTCATGCCGTGAACTCCCGGGCAATCGCTGCCGCATCGATACCGCCGCGATAGAGCGACATCCCGAGCACGGCGCCGGCCGCGCCCAGCCCGGCCAGCGTGCGCAGATCGACGATATCGCGGATGCCGCCCGCCGCGATCAGCGGCAGCGTCGTCGTCTGCACCAGCTTCTCGAACAGCTCCGCATCCACACCGAGCATCTGACCCTCCCGCGCGACATCCGTGACCAGCACGCCGGCCAACGGCTCGTGGTCGAGCGTGGCCAATAGCATAGCGGCTTGCTGCGACGTCGTCTCCTGCCATCCCCGCGTGACGATGACGCCGTCGCGCACGTCCGCCGCCATCACGATCCTCTGTTCATGCTTCTCGGCAATAGCGTGGCGCCATTTCGCATCCTCGATCGCGCGCGTGCCGACGACTACCCGTGCGGCGCCGGCCGCCAGCATGGCGGCAACGCTCTCGTCGTCGCGTAGCCCGCCGCCTACCTGTACCGGCATCCGCACGGCACGAATGACCGACTCGATTTCCGCGCGGTTGTCGCCACTGCCCAGCGCCGCATCCAAATCGACGACGTGCAGCGCGGCGAAGCCGGCGGTCTCCCACTGCTGCGCGACGGCAACCGGATCATCGAGGCTGATCACTTCGCGCTCGGCACGCCCGCCCACCAGCTGGACCACGCGCCCGCCGCGCAGGTCGATGGCCGCATACGCGATCAAGACACAGCATCCATGAAGTTGCGGATCAGCTGCCATCCGGCAGCGCCGCTCTTCTCGGGGTGGAACTGCACGCCCCACGTGCGGTCCCGCCGCACGATGGCCGGGAAGCGTTCATTCTCGTACGCCGTCCACGCGACGACGCTGTCCTCGTCCGCCGGCTCCGCGATAAAGCTGTTGGCGTAATAGCCGAGCAGAGATCGCGTATGGCCGGGCAGCGGATCCGGGCGCACGACCTCGACATCATTCCAGCCCATGTGCGGAACGCGGCGTGCCTGCAGCTTGCGCACGCGCCCGTGCAGTGCGCCGAGGCCGGCGCCTTCACCTTCCTCACTGCTCTCGTACAGCAGCTGCATGCCCAGGCAGATGCCGAGGCAGGCATGCCCGGTCGCCAGCGCGGCCCGCAGCGCCGGCGCGAAAGGCGCCAGCCGGCTGCCCGCTGCCCCGAAGTTGCCGACGCCGGGCAGGATCAGCGCATCCGCCCGCAACGCCGCGGCCGGCTCGGCTTCGACGGTCACCTGCGCGCCCGCATCCTGGAAGGCCTTGGCCAACGAGTGCAGATTGCCCGTGCCGTAATCGTAGATTGCGACCTTCAAACTACCTCCCCCAACGCCTCGAGAAACGCTTCCATCATCGGCCATGGTCCCACGGTCACTCTTATGCACTCGCCCAGGCGCGGCAGTTCCGCGAACGGACGGATCGCCACACCGCGCGCGCGCAGCGCGACATTCGCTGCGCTGGCTGTCCTGCCCTCCGGCAATCTGATCAGAATGAAATTGGCGGCCGAAGGCAGGAATGCGACGCCCAGCTCGGTGAGCCGGCGCGCCAGTCGCGCGCGATTTTCCTTCGTCTGCGCGACGACATCGCCGACCCAATCCATGTCTGCGGAAAGTATGCCGCACGCGGCTGCTTCCGCTATCGCGCTCACCTTGTAGGGGCCGCGCGACTTCTCGATCTCGTGAATGATCGCGGCCGGGCCGATGGCGTAGCCCACCCGCAGACCGGCCAACCCGTACGCCTTCGACATGGTCCGCAACGAGACGGTCCGTTGCGACGCGGCCGCGAACCCGGCGTGACTGACGTCGCTGAAATCGGCGTACGCCTCGTCGAGCAGCAGCAAACCGCTGAGCTGGCGGTCGAGCTCCTCGACGCACGCCCTCGATTCGGCCGTGCCCGTCGGATTGTTCGGCATGCACAGATACGTAACGGCGGCGTTCGTGACCGCCAGCTGCGTGACGTCGCCGACTTCGATGGGTGCCGCCGCGTTCATGCGCGCGAACGTCTTTACCACACCGAAGGTCGGCACGGCATACGCCACGCGATCGCCCGGCTCGCAGAACGCGCGGAGCGTGCTGTCGATCACATCGTCGGAGCCGCAGCCGGTGGTGATGTTGTCGGGCGCCACTCCATGCCGCCGCGCCAGTGCGCGTTTCAGCTCGTCGGCGAACACGGATGGATACCGAGTGACCACCCCGTCCGGCATAGCCGCGCAGAACGCGCGCACGGATGGCGCCGCGCCGAACAGGTTGGTGTTGTCGCTCAAGTCGATCGCGCAGGGCGTGCGCTTCGGGTCGTACAGCTCGATGCCGCGATACGCCTCACGGGTGCGCACCATCACTGCCCTCCGCGCAAGCGTGCGGCGCCGGCATGCGCCGGCAGGCCTTCCGCCTCGGCCAGCACCGCGGTCATACGGGCGAATTGCGCGGCGCGTTCGGGATCCAGCTCCTGATAAGTGGTCCACCGCACGAAATCGAGCGTGGACAATCCGCTGTAGGCGCGCGCCAGTGTCGCCGTCGGCAGCACGTGATTGGCGCCCGTCAGGTAATCG
>CBJLQC010000026.1:0-12298 GCA_966424955.1 uncultured bacterium
CGCCCGCGCCCAGGTGGTAGGGCACCGAGACGGCGGCCGCGCACCGCAGCCGCGCGGCATCACCCTCCTCGCCCAGGTATTTGAGTAGCGCATTACCACCCAGCGAAAAGCCGATGGCCCCGATGTGCGCATGTGGATAGCGCTCGTGCAGCAGCTGCACGACGAACCGCGTGTCCTCCGTCTCGCCCGAATGATATAGCCGTTTCGCGCGGTTCAGCTCGCCGCTGCAGGAACGGAAATTCAAGCCGACGCTGGCGATGCCGAATTGTGCCAGCTCATGATAGATGTTGAGCGCGTAGCCGCGCAGTGCCGACCCTTCCAGGCCGTGCTGCAGCAGCACGATCGCTCGCGGCTCGTCGAAATCCCCCGAGAAATCGAGGTCCAGGAAATCGTCATCCGGCGTAGTCACGCGCTCGCGACGGATGCCGTGCGGCTTGCGGCGTCTGAGCAGGCGCGCGCCGATCGTCTGCGCGTGTGCCGAACGGAGCCACCAGGGTGCTGCGAAAGCCGGGGCCGTGAAAGTCATCGCGTTCAGTTTCGTCGGCTCGAGCGGGGCTGTCAAAACATGATTGCCGCTTTTCCGCGCCTTCCCGCGCGCCGTCCCCACAGGGTCTTGCCACACTCCGTGAGTCACCCACATTCCAACCCAAATGGATGCGAACCTCGCGCGCTGGCGAAAGGACACTCCCGCGGCCGATGCCGGCCGCATCCACTTGAACAATGCGGGTGCGGCGCTCATGCCGACGCCCGTGCTGGATGCGATCAAAGCACACCTCCAGCGCGAGTCGGAGATGGGCGGGTACGAAGCGGCCGATGCGGTCGCGCCCGCGATCGCCGATGCGTACCAGGCAGTCGCCGCGCTGATCGGTGCGCAGGCGCGCAATGTTGCGATCGTGGAGAATGCGACCGTGGCCATTGCGCAGGCGCTGTCCGCGTTCGATTTCGCTCCCGGCGACGTCATCCTGACGACGCGCTGCGACTACATCTCCAACCAGCTGATGTATCTCTCGCTGGCGCAGCGACAGGGAGTCCGGCTGGTGCGAGCGGCCGACCTGCCGGAAGGCGGCGTCGATCCCCAATCGGTGCGCGAGCTGATCAGGCAACACGAGCCCAGGGTAGTCGTGCTGACGTGGGTGCCGACGAACTCGGGATTGGTCCAGGACGCCGCGGCCGTCGGTGCCGTTTGCGCGGAGGCCGCCGTTCCTTACGTCGTCGATGCGTGTCAGGCGGTTGGCCAGCTGCCGATCGACTGCGCGGAGCTCCAATGCGATTTCCTGGGCGCTACCGCGCGCAAGTTCCTGCGTGGCCCGCGCGGCATCGGCTTTCTGTATGTGAGTGATCGCGCGCTGCAAGGCGGCCGCGCGCCGCTGTACATCGACATGCAGGGGGCGCGCTGGCTGGAGGCCGACGAGTATCAAGTGGTCGACGACGCGCGCCGCTTCGAGAACTGGGAGTTTGCCTACGCGCTCGTGCTCGGGCTGGGCGAGGCTGCGCGCTACGCGCAGCAGATCGGCCTGGACGTCATCCAGGCGCGCGTCCACGAGCTGGCCGCGGCCCTGCGCACGAGGCTCGATGCATTAGCGCATGTGCGCGTCCTCGACCGGGGCCGCGAGCGGTGCGGCATCGTGACCGCGGAGATCGCCGGCTATGACGCGCGCGACGTCGTCAACCGGTTGCGGGAAGAGGCCATCAACGTGAGCGCGACGTTGCGCGAGTACGCCGTGCTGGACATGGACGAGAAGCGCGTGCAGAGCGCGGTCCGCATCTCGCCCCATTATTACAATACGAAAACGGAGATCAACATAGCGGTGGGTGCGCTCGAGGAGTTCGCGTCCTGAACCAGACGGCTCGGGTAAGCCCTAAAATATCTGTGGCCGGCGCCCGCGAGGAGCACCGGCCACAAATGCGCAAGTTTTGGAGGGGGTATTTGGTGAGACGATCTATGAACTTCACAGCGCGGGACCAAGAGAGATCCCGTCATTGGGATCTACGGGTCCGAATCCAGGATTGTTTCACGCCGGTAATGCCGGTCCCGGGACGGCGCTGTGTCCTTCATTGATCTTTGACAGCGGGAATGGGTAAAAGGTTGCACGTCGGGGGGGCAGGCTCAACGCTTTCATTTTGGCCATTTTGAGAATGCCCGACCGCGACCGCTGGATAGCAATGTTGCCGATCGTCGGTGTTCGACGGATCTCACCTCAGCGCGAAGCATTCGCATTTGAGTCAAAAGTAAATTGTGGAGCCTGCCCCCAGCGTGATCGTCGTCCGTAACGCCCGCCAGCACAACCTCAAGGGGATCGACGTGGACTTGCCACGCCGCGCCCTCGTGGTGCTGACCGGACCCAGCGGTTCGGGCAAATCCTCGCTCGCTTTCGATACCCTCTATGCCGAGGGGCAGCGCCGGTATGTGGAATCCCTGTCCACCTATGCCAAGCAGTTCCTCGAGCGCATGGAGAAGCCGGCCGTGGATGTCGTGGACGGCATCAGCCCCGCCGTCGCGATCGAGCAGAAGAATCCCACCCGCACCAGCCGATCGACCGTCGGCACTGCCACCGAGACCTACGATTACCTGCGTCTGCTTTGGGCCCGGGCGGGCCGCACCTACTGCCCGGTCTGCGATCGTGAAGTCCGGCCCGACACGGTTCAATCGGTCACCGACGTCGTGTTGGAGCTCCCGGCTGATACCCGGATCATGATTGCGTTCCCGCTGCCGCGCAGCGCGCGCATCTCGCACGAGCGCGTCGTCGAGAACCTGCGTGCCCTTGGGTTCGTGCGTGTCATGGCGGGCGGCGAGGCGATCGACCTCGAGAATACGGGACGGCACGACCTGGCGGGCGCGGAAGAGGTGCTCGTGATTGTCGATCGCACGACGGCCGGCAGTGAGTCACGCGAGCGCATTGCCGACGCGGTCAACACCGCGTTTTCGGAAGGGGAAGGCGAGGTGCGGGTAATCGTGGCCGACGCGGCCGCGCCCCGCCAGCTCAAGTTCAACGATACGGCCCGCTGTCCCGATCATCCGGACATCAAGTTCCTGGAGCCGACGCCGCGCCTGTTCTCCTTCAACAACCCGTACGGCTCGTGTCAGAAATGCACCGGATTTGGCGCGACGCTCGAATACGATGAGTCCTGCATCGTGCCCAATGCGGAGCGCTCGCTGCGCGAAGGCGCCGTTGATCCGTGGGAGATGCCGCGCTACAAGAGCCGCCGGTCCAAACTGCTGCAGTATGCGAAGAAGAAGGGCATCGACCTCGACGAGCCCTGGCACCAGCTGCCTGCCCGTTTCCGCAAGGACATCATCCAGGGCGTGCGCGGTTTCGAGGGTGTCATCCCATTCCTCGCCTCAAAGGAAGAAAAGCGCTACAAGCAGTACATCCGCGTATTCCTGCGGCGTTACCAGACGGCGCGCACCTGTGCTGATTGCGGCGGCACCAAGCTGCGTCCGGAAGCGCTCTATGTGCGCGTGGGCAACCGCACGATCGCCGAAATGTGCCTGGTGCCTATCGGCGAGCTGCACGGCTGGCTCATGGCACTCCCCGACCAGATGAGCGAAATGCAGCGCGGCATCGCCGAACCGATCCTGCGGGAGCTCGACGCGCGCCTCCAGTTCCTGAAGGACGTCGGACTATCGTATCTCACGCTGCACCGTCAGACCCGCACCCTGTCGGGTGGCGAAGCGCAGCGCATCTCTCTGGCGAACTCGCTCGGCTCTAAACTGGTGGATACGCTGTATGTGCTCGACGAGCCGACGGTCGGGCTGCATCCGCGCGACACGGATCGGCTGCTTTCGATCCTCAAGCGCCTGCGCGATGCCGGCAACAGCGTAATCGTCGTCGAGCATGATCCCGCCGCCATGCAGCAGTCCGATCATCTCGTCGAGCTGGGCCCGGGCAGCGGTGAAAAAGGCGGCCACATCGTCTTCCAGGGGACTTTCAACGAGCTGCTCAAGGCGGATACCTCGACCGCTCGGGCGTTCACGAGCACAGACGAGCGCGCCCGGGTCCGCGCCCGCGCCCGGGACGCCTCGGGCGCCGCGTTCAAGCAGCGGCTGCGATTGTACGGCGCTCGCCTCCACAACCTCAAAGGCGTCGACATCGAGCTGCCGCTCGGTGCCCTCACCGTCGTGAGCGGCGTAAGCGGCAGCGGCAAGAGCACCCTGGTGCATGACGTGCTGTTCCGTGCCCTGGAAAAAGAGCTGGAGGGCGGCGAGACCAGTGCCAAGACCCATCTCGGCGACCTGATCGGCGACTACCAGCGCATCGAAGGCATCAACCAGATCGATGCCGTGGTCCTGGTCGACCAGGAGCCGATCGGCAAGACGCCGCGCTCCAATCCGGTCACCTATATCAAGGCTTTCGATCAGATCCGCGAGGTCTTCGCGCAGCAGCCGCTGTCCAGGCAGCGCAGGTATGCCCCCGGACATTTCTCCTTCAACGTCAAGGGCGGTCGGTGCGAGGCCTGTCAGGGCGACGGCGTCGTCGCCGTGGAAATGGTCTTCCTCGCCGACGTCTTCATCCCCTGCGAGATCTGCGGCGGCGCGCGCTACAAACCGGAAACGCTGGAGGTCACGTTCAAGGGCCTGAACATCCGGCAGGTGCTGGACCTGACCATCGATGAGGCGATCCGCTTCTTCATCAAGCAGGACAAGCTGGGGCAGATGCTCTGGCAGCTGCAGCAGGTCGGTCTCGGGTATCTGCGCCTGGGACAGCCGGCGCCCACGCTCTCGGGTGGTGAGGCGCAGCGGCTCAAGATCGCGCGCGAGCTGATCTATGCAACCCGCAAACGGGGGCACCGCATCTACATCCTGGACGAGCCCACCACCGGGTTGTCCACCGCGGAAGTGCGCAAGCTGCTGGATGTGATCCGCCGTCTTACGGACGCCGGTCACACGGCCATTGTAATTGAGCACAACCTCGAGGTAATTCAGCACGCCGACTGGATCATCGACATGGGTCCGGAAGCCGGCGATGGGGGCGGGCGCGTCGTCGCTATGGGCACGCCCGCCGATGTGGCGCGAGTGAAGGAAAGCCACACCGGCCGCTACCTGCGAGGCGCGGCCGGCCACCTACAACTTTCAGTTTAGAAACGCTAGTTTCACGGGTCCACCCACTGGAGTAAACCAATGAAATACCAAACGCTACGCGTGCTGGCGCTGGCCGCGGTTGCGGCCGTTCCGGTCACGGCGGGCGCCCAGACGGCGCCGCCTACCCGGTACGAAACGTTTACGCTGGACAATGGTCTGCGCTTCGTCGTGCACGAGGACCATTCCACGCCGATCGTCGCGGTTGATGTCTGGTACGATGTCGGCAGCGCGAACGAGGCGCTGGGACGCTCCGGTTTCGCGCACCTCTTCGAGCACATGCTCTTCCAGGAGACGGAGAACCTGCCGAAGGGCGCGTTCGACACCTATCTCGAGGAGGCCGGTGGCCAGCTGAACGGCACGACCAACCAGGATCGCACGATGTACTACGAGATCGTGCCCTCCAACCGCGTGAACCTGGCGCTGTGGTTGGAAGCCGAGCGCATGGCGCGGCTGAAGGTGACCAAGGAGAACTTCGAGCGCGAGCGCGAGGTGGTGAAGGAAGAGCGCCGCATGCGCATCGACAACGCGCCGTATGGCAACGGCTTCCTGATGCTGGACACGCTGCACACCGATTATAAGCCGTATCGGCACACCGTGATCGGCACGATGGACGATCTCAATGCGGCGACCACCCAGGACGTCATCGATTTCTACAAGCAGTACTACGTCCCCAACAACGCCACCATCGTGCTGGCCGGCGATATTACGGTCGCGCAGGCGAAGCAGCTCGCCGACGAATACTTCGCCGACATCAAGGTGGGTCAGAACAAGGCCGCGCTGCCGCCGGCCACGCCCGCACCGCGCACGGATGGCGAGCGCCGGCAGACGCTGGAAGACAAGCTGGCCAGCGTGCCGCTGGTCTTCGGCGCCTACAACGTTCCCGAGCACAAGGACGACGACATTTACGCGCTGCAGCTGCTGGGCGCCGTGCTCGGCCAGGGCGAGTCGAGCCGTCTCTTCCAGCGGCTGGTGAAGCAGGAGAAGGCGGCGACGTTCGCGAGCAGCGGACTCTCCAGCCGCGCCATGGGCGGCTACATGGCCTTCCAGGCGCAGCCGGTGCAGGGCGTGGATGCGAGCAAGATCGAAAACCTGCTCTGGGAGGAAGTCGAGAAGGTCAAGACGCAGGGTATCACCGCGGAAGAGCTGAACAAGGCGAAGCGCCAGTTCATTGCCGGCCAGGTCATGCAGCGTCAGATGGTGTTGTCCAAGGCGGAAGCGATTCAGCATGCGCGCTTCCTGCACGGCGACATCGCGACCGTGAACACCGATCTCGACAAGTACAACGCGGTCACGCTCGACGATGTCAAGCGAGTCGCCAACAAGTATCTGGTTACGCCGAATCGCACGGTAGTTACGGTCGTGCCCGCGGCGAAGAAGCCGACGACTTAACAACAGCGCGGGGCAGGCTTGGCATTTGACTCTGCAAATGCTGCAAGCCTGAACCGCTCCGATGAAGGAATAGAACAATGCGTAATCGAATACTGTTTACGGTGAGTGCGCTCGTACTGACGAGCGCCGCCGGCGCTTTTGCGCAGCAGAAGTCATCGGCCAAGCCACCGGCGCCCCTGCCGCTGGGCGAGGTGAAGTTTCCGGCCTTCGTCGAGCGCTCGCTCAGCAGCGGCGCCCGCGTGCTCGTCGTCGAGAACCACGAGCAGCCGGTCGTCTCCGTCAATATTTACATTCGCGGTGCTGGCTCGACGTCGGATCCGGAAGGCAAGAGCGGCGTCGCCGATCTGACCGCGGCGCTGCTGCGCGCCGGGACCACGACCAGGTCGTCGCTACAGATCGCGCAGATCTTCGATGGCATGGGCGCGCAGACCGCGGCCAGCGCGGCGCCCGACTGGGGGAGCCTGTCGGTCACCGCGCTGAAGGGTGATATCGATGTCGCCATGGCCACCGCGGCCGATATGCTGGTCAACGCGACGTTCCCGGCGGATGAGTTCGAGACCCAGCGGAAACGCACGCTGACCAATCTGCAGGTGCAGCTGAGCCAGCCCGCGCAGCTGGCTTCGCGTGTCTTCACGACGCGCGTCTACGGTCAGCATCCCTATGGCCGCGTCAACACGACTTCGTCGCTGCGTGGCATCACGCGCGAAGATCTGGTTGCCTTCTACAACAGCAACTACAAGCCCGGCAACGCGCTGGTCGTCATTGCCGGTGATGTGGAGCCCGCCGAAATCATCGGCAAGTTCGAGCGCCATTTCGCGGCCTGGAAGGGCGCTGCGCCCGCGCGGCCGAAGTTCGCGGCGGCGCCGACCCCGGCCGGACGCGAGATCGTCCTCGTCAACAAGCCGGGCGCGGTGCAGGCAGCTTTCCGCATCGGCCACACGATCGCGCCCGCACCGCACGCCGACTGGCCGGCGCTGGTCGTCGCGCAGCAGATCCTCGGTGGCGGCAGTAAGGGCTGGCTGTTCGACATTCTTCGTGAGAAGAAGGGCTACACCTACGGTGCCTACGCGCAGTCCGCGCAGCGCGTCGATCCCGGTCACTTCCAGATGTGGGGTGATGTCCGCAACGAAGTAGCCGACAGCGCGCTGCAGTGGTTCCTCGATCTGCATGCCAAAATCCGGAACGAGGCGGTGCCCGCCGCCGACCTCGAGCTGGCCAAGGCGCAGCTCACCGGCAGCTTCCCGCTGACCATCGAAACACCCGCGCAGATCGCGGCGCAGGTTGCTTCGTCGCGATTGCTCGGCCAGGCACCCGATCACGTGCAGACGTGGCGCAAGCGACTGGCCGCGGTCACCGCCGCGGACGTGCAGCGCGTGGCCAGGGCGCATTACCACCCGGAGAATGCGGTCATCGTCATTTCAGGTGACGCGAATGTGCTGAAGCCGAAGCTCGAGAAGTTCGGCAAGATCACGGTGGTCGATGAAGAAGGTCGTCCCGTAACTGCGGATGCGGCCGCGCCCCGGCCGGCCAGCGTCAGCATCGATGCCGGCTCGATCAAGCCCATGACGATGGTCTACGGCGTGACCTTCCAGGGTAATCCGGTCGCGGAGAACACCATGACGGTGAGCCGGGCCAGCGTAGCGGGCAAGGATGTCGTGAAGGTCAGCAGTGCGACATCTGGTATGATGAACGCGACCAATGAGCTGGTCTTCGAGGCGAAAAGCTTCACGCCGGTTTCGATGAAGATGGAGATGCAGGCCGGGCCGCAGACCATGAGCCTCAACCTCGCTCATGCCAACGGCAAGATTACGGGGACGAGCAAAATGCCGCAGGGCGAAAAGAACATCGATGCGGCCGCACCCGCCGGTACGCTGCTCAGTGGCATGGACCAGTTCGCCATCATGCTGACCAATTTCGGCAGCACGAAGGAACTCAATCTGCCGGTCTTCAACGCGCAGTCGGCCACCGTTACGAACTTCGTGGCCAAGGTGGTCGGTGAGTCCAAGGTCACGGTGCCGGCCGGTACGTTCGACGTCTACGATCTGGATGTCACCGGCACCGAGGGCAGCATGAAGGTTTACGTGGCCAAGAGCGCGCCCAATGTCATCGTCAAGCAGGAATTCGCGGCTCAGCCGGTGGTCATGGAGCTGAAGTCACTGAAGTAGCACTTCCGGCAGAATCTGGTAAGTTCAGCGCCGCGGCCTCCAGGCCGCGGCGCTTTTTCTTTCAGCAGGAGCAGACATGCAGGATACGACGCTCGATATCATCAGGATCGCGTTCGGCGACTTCGATCAGGAGCTCAGGCAGACGCGCAAGCTGCTGGCCGCGCTGCCCGAGGGCGAGCTGGCGTACCAGCCGCATCCCAAGTCTTACACGCTGGGCGGACTGGCGCAGCACGTGGCGCAGCTCCCCTTCCTCGCGGTGTCCGTCATCCGTGCGGAGGAGCTCGATTTCGCGCTGATTCCCCAGCTGGAGCCGCCCCGTACAGTGGACGACATCCTCGCGCTTTTCGATAAAAGCGCGGCGGAAGCACGCGCCGCATTCGCGGAGCTGAACGAAGAGCAGCTGACCCGCAGCTGGACGCTGCGGCGCGGCGAGCACGTCTTCTTCACGCGGCCCAAGGCGGCCCTGCTGCGCGACTTCTTCCTCAGCCACATGGTGCATCATCGCGCGCAGCTGACCGTCTACATCCGCCTCCTGGGTGCGCCGGTGCCCGGCTTGTATGGGCCGTCGGCGGATGAAATGTGACCACTCGCCATTTCGTAGTTGCCAATGGCATTCGCATCAGATACATGCAGAGCGGAGCAGGCGCTCCGGTAGTCCTGCTGCACGGCTTTCCCGATTTCTCCTATTCCTGGCGGCACCAGTTTCCCGCGCTCGACGGCGCGGGATTCCGGTGCATCGCACCCGACCTGCGCGGCTACCACGAGACGGAAAAACCCCGAGCGGTGGGCGCGTACGCCATGACGCAGCTCGTGCGCGACATCGACGAGCTCATCGCGCAGGCCGCGGGCGGCTCCGCACACGTGATCGGTCACGACTGGGGCGGCGTCATCGCCTGGTACCTGGCCGCGCATCACCCCGCCCGCGTGCGCAAGCTGGTCATCATCAATGCGCCCCATCCGGCACTGCTGCGCCGCGCGTTGCGCCAGCCGCGGCAGCTGCTCCGCTTGTGGTATGCCGGCTTCTTTCAGATTCCGCTGCTGCCCGAGCTGGTACTCAGCTCATTCCACTTCGCGCTGCTCAAACGCGGCGCCGCGCGCACCGAGCAGGAACGCGAGATCTACGAGGATGCGCTCTCGCAGCCGGGCGGCCCGCGCGCCGCCGTCAATTATTACCGCGCTGCCTTTCGCGCCCTGCTCGCCGGCAGCAATCCCGATCCGCACCTGCCCATCACCGCTCCCACCCTGGTGCTGTGGGGCGAACGCGATCGGGCGTTGGGCCCGCGATTGCTCGATGGATTGGAGCGTTATGTGGCCGACCTGGAGATCATCCGCTTCCCGGGCGTGGGCCACTGGGTGCACATCGATGCGGCGGAGCAGGTGAACGAGGAACTGCGGCGGTTTCTGTAAGGGTGTTGGGCTTACAAAAGAAGTCTGCGCCTGCGCCGGCGCGCGCAAGATTAGGAGGGAATACGCCGGTGCAGAACGCAGACGGGGCCGTCCTGGGAGGATCGGCTGCTCTCTTGTTGCCTTAACTACGAGCCTGGAGCCTGAAAGGTTCCAATCACTGGATCGGCAGCCAGTAGTTCAACTTGATGGCAAAGAAGTGGCTGCCGGCGCGGGACAGCGAGTCCCAGATATCAGACACTCCGACATGCTCGCCGGTTGCCAGGCGCGCCGCGCGATCCTGCTGCCAAACGAGGAACAGTGTGCTGCCCGGCCGCCATTCCCAGCGTAATACGACGTTGCTGCGGAACGAACGGGCATTGAAATCCAGGTTGTCGAGCGTAAAACTCGTCCCATCCGCCGTCACCGTACGGCGTCCGTCGATGTCCGGCTGAGTGATGTTCGTCCCATCCGTGCCATACAGGCGGAGCTCCTGAGCGCCCGGCTCGCCCAGCTCGCCGAAATCGTAAAAGCGCCCGCTGGCGGCGAACGGTTCCGCGTAAGTCTCCAGGGTGAGTTCCGGCGTGATCGCGTAGTTGACCCGCACCCGCGCCGAAACCTCGCTGCGATCGACCGTCGCGAACACGTAGCGCCGCCCGTACGTCTGGACTCGGCCATTGCCGAGGGTCGTGAGGTACTGCCGCGTATTCGCGCTGCGCGCCAGCCGGGGGTCGATCAGAACCTCCCACCGCGTGCCGGGACGGAACGATACACCGGCCGTGGCGGAGGCATCCCAGCTGTCCAGCTCGTCCTTTCCCAGGGTGAAGCCGCCCCGCAGCCGGGTGCGTGAGCCGGTGCGATTGGCCACGCTCAACGACCCCGCGTAGCGAGTGCCCAGCCCCATCAGCGGTCCGCCACGCGTGAGGTTGTCGCTCTGGACGGGCCGGAAATAATCGAAGTAACCCGAGATGCTCCAGAAGTTCTTCAGGACCGTGTTCGTGAATACTTCGTAGATGTTGAACTGGCGGATACCATCGAAATTCCATTCGCTGGAATGCGCGAGTCCGATTTCGTAACTGCGGAAGAGCTTGCCCGGTGTCGACTCGCGATAGCGGATGTTGCCGTTGATGCCGCGGTCGTCCGCGCTGCCCAGCCGCCCGGCGTCATTCAGCTCGAACGCGGGCGCTTCCTGGTAGTAATCGATGTCCCACAACCAGTGCCGGCCGCTCAGTTTGCTGTGGTTGATACCGAAGTAACTGCCGCCCAGCGTCGTCCTGCCCGAGTCGACGTCGACATGGCCGGCATCCGGTCTCTGGTAATACCTGCGGCTGGACAGCTGCTGGGAGAGGATCGCACTGCTGTCGCCTTGCAACCAGCTGTAGGCGATGAACGCTGACATGTCGTACTGTCCGCCCTGCCAGCGGATGCGGTAGTCCGCGATGCCGGTGTAGGCACGATCGACGAAGACGCTGCGCAGAAAACTGCCTGCTTCCAGGTTGCGTTCGACACCGGTCACCAGCACGTAGGCGTTGGCCGAGGTTTTTGCCGGATCGCCGAACTCCTGTTGCACGACCGCGGCGCCATACCACGTCGCGGGCGCGACCACCGCCCGCGAGAAAGTGCTGTCCTCCGCAAAAAAGGTGGCCGCGGATTCTTCCTGCGTATACGCCGACAACGCAGCGAGTGACAGCCCCGACCGGTATCGGCCGGTGAGCTTGGCGGCACCCAGGATCGTCGTGTTGGGAAGCTGCTCCACGTACGTCGCGCCCGGGGCAAAACCGAGCGGCCGGGTGCCAATGCGCCGCGAGTAGAAGTTGCCGCGCGAATTCAGCAGCTGCGTGCCTTCCAGGAAGAACGGACGTCGCTCGGCAAAGAAGGTCTCGTAGGCGGTCAGATTGACCTCGGCCGGATCCGCTTCCACCTGGCCGAAGTCGGGATTGATGGTGGCTTCCAGGGTCAGGCTCGGCCCCAACCCCATCTTGATGTCGCCGCCCATGCGCGCGCTCGTCGCCGTTTTCTCCGCGAACGGATTCGCTTCCTCGATTTCACTGCGCAAGCGCGTGTCGGATGCAACGTAGGGTAGCAGCTCGATGCGGCGCGTCGAATGAAGGCCGGCGATGCCGGCCAGCTGCCCCATGCGCGACGCCCAGCCGGTCTCATTGCGCCCGATCAGCTGCCAGTAGGCGACCTCGTTCCGGGCGGGAATGCTGCGCACGATGTTGACGCCCCAGCGCAGCTCGGCCGACTGGTTGAACCCGTCCGGGTCGAACATCGCCCCCTG
>CBJLQC010000027.1:0-12143 GCA_966424955.1 uncultured bacterium
CGCGGCGCGCAACTGCTCGAGTGACACGTCCGGCAGCGGCACACCATCGAGGAGCACCACGCCCGACGTCGGGTCGTAGCGTCGCGTCAATAGTGCGACGATCGTCGATTTGCCCGACCCGGTCGGGCCAACCATGGCCGCGATCTGGCCGGCCTCGATGGTCAAGCTGACATCTTTCAGGACGAGCCGCTCGGTGCCGGGGTAACGGAAGCTGACGTTGCGGAATTCGATCCGTCCGCGGACGTCCACCGCCACCGGTTCCGCCGGCTCGGCCACGGCCGGCACATCCTTCATGATTTCCTGCAAACGGATGTAGGAAGCCGCACCACGCTGAAAGAGATTGGTCACCCAGCCGATCGCGATCATCGGCCAGATCAGCATCACGAGATACGTGTTGAAGGCGACCAGCTCGCCAATCGTCAGCTGGCCGTTCATGACCTGGCGCGCGCCCACCACCAGCACGATCAACAGGCCGGCACCGGTGAGAAAGCCGAGCGCCGGATCGAAGGTGGCCGATACCTGCGCGAGCGCGATGTTGCGACGGATGTATTCGCGGCTGGCGACGTCGAAGGCGGCCTCCTGATTGCTCTCCTGCACGTAGGCGCGCACGATGCGCACTCCGCTCAGGTTCTCCTGGACCAGCGTGGTCAGATGCGCCAGCTGATCCTGGATCCGCGTCCACCGCTTGTGGATGAGATTGCCGAAATACAGCGTGATCGGCCCCATCAGCAGCATCGGAATCAGCGAGAAGAGCGTCAGGCTCGCCGAAATGCGCAGCATCACGATCAGCGACAGCGTGGTCAGTGTAATCGTGTTGACCGAATACATGACGGCCGGTCCGATCGCTTGCCGCACAGTGCCGATGTCGCTCACCGCGCGCGTCATCAGATCGCCGGTCCGATGCCGTGCGAAAAAAGACGCATCCATGCGCAATAAGTGATCGAAAAAACCGACGCGCAGATCGTTCTCGATCCGCCGGCTGATGCCGTTGAGCAGCTTGCGATGGCTGAAACGGGCGGTACCCGAAAGCAGCGCAAAGAGGACGAGCAGCCCGGCATACCTGAAGATCGTGCCCCGCGAGGAGGCGGCGGTCACGGCGTCGATAGCGCGGCCAAGCACAGCAGGCGATACTACTTGGAAGACATTGGTGACCACGACCAGAGATAGGCCGAGGACGATACCGCCGCGGTAGGGTCGGAAGACGGGCAGAAGCGTCGCCAGAGAGTGACGCTTCCGGGGCTCTACAGAGGACATATTTCAGGCTCATCGCAGGGGGGTAGGGTGGCATATCGGTTGCACCCTTCCGGCCTGGCTTCAAGCAAAACTATGGGGGCAAAATGAAGACTCGCAAGAACTTGGCTGCTCTGCTGCTGGTGCTGCCTTTGGCGTTGGCGCCGGTGGCCTGCGGGGACGACAACCGGTCGGCTCAGGAAGAAGAGCTCGATCGCGATCTCGACCTCGCTCTGCAGGGCGACAGCAGCGCGCTGGTTTTTGAGGATACCGCGGCCGGCATGGCGCCGACCGAGGAACCGGTCCCGCCGCAGCCGGCGCCGACCAATCGCCCGACGACGCGCAATCCGAATCCATCGCCGCGTCCTTCGCCGACGCCCAGCCGCGTAGACAACACGCCGGCGCCGCGTCCGACTGCGCCGCGCACGGTATCGCGCACGGCGTCCGCGGGCAGCACGTTCGCGATCTCGCTGAACGAGACGCTGTCGACCGGCACCAACAAGGCGGGTGACGGCTTCACGGCGACCCTCGAAGAGCCGATCCTCGACGCCGACGGCAACGTCGTCGTTCCGGCCGGTGCCACCGTGCGTGGCCGCGTGACGCGCGTCGATCATTCGGGCAACGTTGGTGAGACCGCGGTCATGAACCTCGCTTTCGAGTCGGTCTCCTTCAATGGCAACAGCTACCCGCTGGAAGCGTCCGTGATCGAGGCGAATCCGGAGCGCCGTACCCGTCAGACCACGGGCCAGCAGGCCGGCAAAGTGGCCGCGGGCGCAGCCGCCGGTGCCATCCTGGGCCGCGTACTGGGCAAGGACACCAAGTCCACGCTCAAGGGCGCCGTGATCGGTGCCGCTGCCGGTACCGCTATCGCCATGGGAACCTCGGATGTCGACGCCGTGCTGCAGGCCGGCTCGACGATGCGCGTCAAACTGGACGCGCCGATCACCGTGCGGCGCACCGTCAGCTAACACGACGAACGGCGCAACGGATCGACGGCCAGAACCGGAACTGCTAGAACAGGAACTGCTAGAACCGGAACTGGAAAACCGGCACTAAAACGACGGTACTGAGCACCGTTACTGGAAAAGCGAGCACTGCGTAAATCGTAACTTCGGTGTTACGGCTTTACGCAGTGCTCGCTTTTTGGTACCGATGTTTTGGTGCCGATGGTTTAGTGCCGGTGTTTTAGTGCCGATGTTTTGGTGCCGATGTTTTAGTGCCGATGTTTTAGTGCCGGTTTTCCAGTTCCGGTTCTGGCGGTTGGTCCCCCGCCGGTCAGAGAATTCAAGCATTCCCGCACGGGGTTTCAGGTTTCTCCCTACAGGCTGGTCGGGGCGGTAAATCAATATTTCGCATGTCGATATGAGAAATTCATTTCACAGCGAAATAACGGAAAAAATGACTAAGAAGCTGGTATATGCTGTTTCGGCCCTCGTGCCGGTGATGGTGGTGGGCGGGCTGCTCGGATTCAGCCGCTCGAACAACAAGGTGGAGACCGTCGATTTCGGCGTGGTGAAGACGGCCGTTGCACCCGCTTTCAACGCGGAGCTGAAGCCGGCTTCTGACGCTCGGATCAAGGAGTTCATCATTCCGGTCACGCATGACACGATCGAGATCGCGGATGGCGTGAAGTACGTGGGCTGGACGTTCGGCGGGACGGTGCCGGGCCCGACGATCCGGGTCCGCGAAGGCGACCTGGTCAAGATCACGCTGGTGAACAAGTCGGACATGCCGCACTCGATCGACTTTCACTCGGCGCGCATCCCGATGAACAAGGCGTTCAAGAACATCAACCCGGGCGAGGACATCCAGTTCGAGTTCGTGGCGAAGGATCCGGGCGCCTACATGGTGCACTGCGGCACCGCGCCGGTGCTGATGCACCTGATGCAGGGAATGTATCTGGCGATCATCGTGGATCCGAAGGAAGGCTGGGGCGAGGAAGCGGACCAGGAGTTCGTGCTGGTGCAGAGCGAGTTCTACGCGCAGGCGCCGCAGGCCGGCACCGACCATAGCGCGCATCAGATGGACTACAAGGCCGCCGAGGAGAAGCGCGCGTCGCATGTCGTCTTCAACGGCAAGGCGTTCCAGTACAAGAACCACCCGCTGAAGGTGAACGTTGGTGACCGTGTGCGTCTCTTCGTCGTGAATGCGGGCCCGAGCCTGCGCAGCGACTTCCACATCGTGGGCACGATCTTCGACAAGGTGTATCCGGACGGCAACCCGCGTAACGCGCTGGAGAGCGTCCAGACGCAGATGATTCCGGCCGGCGGTGGCGCGGTATTCGAGACGGTGTTCGACAAGGACAGCAATGGCGAGGGTGTCTACGCTTTCGTGACGCACGCTTTCGCGGATGCCCAGAAGGGCGCGGTCGGTGTGATCCAGGTCGGCAACGCGGTCATGGCGGCGGGCGGACACTAGGCGCGCACGGCGTGACGACTTCCAAAACCGGCACCTGGAAAACCGGATAGACTTTCAAAACCGGGACTGGAAAACCGGGACTGGAAAACCGGAACTGAACACCGTTACTGGAAAAGCGAGCACTGCGTAAAGTCGTGACACCGAAGTTACGATTCTACGCAGTGCTCGCTTTCCAGTACCGTTGTTCAGTTCCGCTGTTATAGTCCCGGTTTTCCAGTCCCGGTTTTGGAAGTCGTCAGCAAAACGCTCAGTATCCCCGAGCCACTCCACCCGAGCGCGGATCGGGTGCCCCCTGCCACGCGTCACCGACCCGCAGGATCGAATTTGCCGAGCCCACGCTGCCGGGGCGCTCCTGCACTTTGTGGCCCATGGCGGTCAGGGCGGCGATCTCCTCGGGCGACAGTGCGCCGGGCTCGTGGTATAGCACGTCGGGCAGGTGTTGATGGTGAATGCGCGGCGCTTCCATGGCCGGGCCAATCGCCATTTGTTGGTCGATCACATACGACATGATCTGAAACACCGCCGAAATGATGCGCGGTCCGCCGCGCGCGCCGGTGACCAGGAGCGTGCGGCCGCTGGGCGCCACCACGATCGTCGGGGTCATGGCCGACAGCATGCGTTTGCCCGGCTGGATGGCGTTGGCTTCGCCTTGCACGAGCCCGAACAGGTTCGGTGCGCCCGGCTTTGCGGAAAAGTCGTCCATCTCGTCGTTCATGAGAAAGCCCGCGCCGCGAATGGTGACGGCGGAGCCGAACAGCTCATTGATGGTCGTGGTCAGCGCGACCGCGTTGCCGTCCGCATCGACGACCGAGATGTGTGTGGTGTGCTCGCCTTCATTGATCTCACCCAGGCCGGGCCGGATGCTGGTGGACGGCGTGGCGCTGTTCAGCGCGATCGTCTTTTGCTGCCGTTGTGCGTAGGCCTCGGAGATCAGGGTGCTGGCCGGCACGCGCACGAAATCGGGGTCACCGAGGAAATGATTGCGATCGGCGAACGCACGCCGTGAGGCTTCCGCCATCAGGTGAACGGTTTGGGCGGTGGCGGGCCCACTCGCGCGCAGGTCGTAGCCCTCGAGAATGTTGGCCATGATGGCCAGCGTGATGCCACCCGATGATGCGGGCGGCATCGAAATCACGTGATGTCCGCGGTAGTCGAAGCGGATCGGCTCGCGCCACTTCGCCTGGTACCCGGCGAGATCCTGGTGCGTGATGATGCCGCCGCCGCGCTTCATTTCGGCGACGATCAAGTCGGCGGTCTGGCCCAGGTAGAAGCCGTCACGTCCTCGCTCAGCGATGCGGCGGAGTGTCGCGGCCAGCTCTGGGTTGCGCCAGTGCGTCCCGGCCTGGATCGCTTTGCCGTTCGGCAGGAAAAGAGCGGCTGATCCCTCGAAGCGCGCGAGCCGCTGATCGTTGTGCGCCATGCCGGCGAAGCGCGCGTTTACCGCGAATCCGTTTTCAGCGAGTGAAATGGCGGGTTGCACGACGTCGCTCCACTTCAGCTTGCCGTAGCGCTGATGCAGCGCATGCAACCCGGCGACTGCGCCGGGCACGCCGGAGGCGAGGTGACCGGTGAGTGAGGTGGGCGCGACGTCGCCCTTGGCATCGATGTACATGTCCCGGGTCGCGGCGCCCGGCGCGGTCTCGCGAAAGTCGAGCGCAGCGTCCTGCCCATCCGCGAAGCGAACCACCGCAAAACCGCCCCCGCCGATGTTGCCGGCCTCCGGATAGGTGACGGCCATGGCCAGCGCCGTGGCGACCACCGCATCAATCGCGTTACCGCCGGCGCGCAGCGTGTGCAGCCCGACTTCCGACGCGAGCGAGTCATCGGACACGACCATGCCCTGAGTGCCGGTGACGACGTTCGAGGTAATGTCCTGCCGCGGCCCTTCGGTCTGGCCGGCCGGCTGCACATTGGGTGAGCAGGCGGGCGTCATGAGCAGCAGCGCCGCTGCGGGGAAACGAATCTGCATCTTCTCCTCACAGAGTTTCGAGCGCCTGCACCGCGATCGCCGCGAGCGCGGTGGCACCCTTGATCAGGACCTGCTCGTCGATGTTGAATTCCGGATGGTGATGCTCGCGTGGCCGTTCCAGGGCTGCACCCAGCCACAGGAAGGAGCCGGGCGCCTCGCGCAGCATCAGGGCGAAATCCTCGGCGCCCATCATGGGCTCGAAATGACCGATGGACTGCGCGCCGAAAAGCTGGGCAATGGTCCCCTGCGCGAGGTCGGTCATGGCGACATCGTTGACGACCGGCGGGTAGCCATCGCGCAGATCCAGCTCGATGCGACCGCCCAGCGCTTCCGCCACGCGCAGTCCGCCGTCCAACTCCCGGCGCAGAATCTGGCGCACGTCGTCCTCGAAGTAACGGATGGTGCCACGCAGCGTGACGCGGTCGGCGAGGACGTTTTCCGCCACGCCGCCGTTGATGGTGCCGATGCTCAGCACGCCTTGTTGGAAGGGGGAGATGCGCCGCGCGACCGCCTGCTGGCAGGCCAGCACCGCGTGCGCCGCCAATACGACTGCATCAACGCCTTCGTGTGGACGCGCCGCGTGCGCGCTCTTGCCCAGGATAGCAGCTGTGAATGTGTCGCTGCCGGCCATCATCGGGCCGGCGTGCAGGAAGAAGCTGCCGCTCTGCAAGTGCGCGCCGACATGCAGTCCAAAAACGGCATCGACGTCGCGCAGTGCGCCGTCCTCGATCATGCGCGCCGCGCCCGACATGTTCTCCTGGTCGGACGCTTCTTCCGAGGGCTGGAACAGCAGCCGGATGCGGCCGGCCGGCAGCTCGTTGCGCGCACGCATGTCAATGAGCAGCCGCGCGGCGCCCACCAGCATGCTCATGTGCGCGTCGTGCCCGCATGCATGCATGACACCGGGCTGGCGCGAGCGATACTCTATGTCGTTGGCTTCCTGGATAGGCAGCGCGTCCATGTCCGCGCGCAGCGCAACCAGCGGCCCGGCGCCATTGTCCAGCTCGGCGACCACGCCGGTCTTGCCGACGTGCTGGCGCACGGCATAGCCGAGCGCGGCCACCCGGCCGGCCACCTCCGCCGCCGTGCGCTGTTCCTGGAAGGAAAGCTCCGGATGCTGGTGGAAGTGTCGCCGCAACGCGATCAAATCCGATTCGAACTCGCTCGCCCGTTCCAGCAATGCTTTCATAGACCTGCGGGACGCCTTCCGTGTCGTTTGATGAGCGCCTCAGAGACTACTAAGATTAAGGTCATGAGCAAACCACGTCCAATCGATCCGCGGCTCACCGAGCAGCGTAACCCGCGCAGCCAGCGGATCGACCAGCTGACCACCATCGAAATCGTCGACCTGATCAATGCGGAAGATCGCATGGTGGCGAGCGCGGTGGGCGAAGAACGCGAAGCCATCGCCAAATGCATTGACCTGGTCGTCGACTGTTTCCGGAAAGGCGGCCGGCTCTTCTACGTCGGGGCCGGCACATCCGGCCGGCTGGGCGTGCTGGATGCATCGGAGATGCCGCCGACGTACGGCACCGACCCGGACATGGTGCAGGGCCTCATTGCCGGCGGCTATAGCGCGCTGGTCCGCGCGCAGGAGGGCGCGGAAGACAGGCCCGAAGATGGTGCCCGGGACCTGGCGGCACGCAACGTCGGGCCCAACGACTTCGTGCTCGGTATTGCGACCTCGGGCACCACGCCGTACGTGCACGGCGCGCTCCGCCGTGCCCGCGAGCTGGGCGCCCGCACCGGCTTCCTGCTCTGCACGTATCCCTCGGAAGCGCTGCTGCAGGCGCACGATGTCGTCATTGCACCACTGGTGGGACCGGAAGTGATCACGGGCTCCACGCGCATGAAGGCGGGGACCGCAACCAAGATGGTGCTGAATACCATCACGACATCTTCGATGGTCCTGCTCGGCAAGGTGTTCGGCAATCTGATGGTGGATCTGCAGGTTACCTGTCAGAAGCTGCAGGATCGCGGCGAACGCATTCTGATGGAAACCGCGGCGCTGGAGCGCGACGTCGCCGGCGACCTGCTCGAGCGTGCGGGCGGCCACGTCAAGACGGCGCTGGTCATGAGCAAGCTGGGCGTGACGCGAGAAGAAGCGCAGCGCCGTTTGCACGACGCGGGTGGCGTGCTGACGCGCGTCGTCGGAGAGCTCGACATTTGATGCGTGTCGCAGGCATCATGTCCGGCACCTCGCTCGATGGCATCGACGTCGCCATCGTCGAGATTGATAGCGCCGAGAACGCAGCGGAGGACGGCGAGGGCGCGGACGCGAATGTTCCCAGCTGGCAGGTCCTGGCCTTCCATACGCGTGAGCTGGAGCCCGGGCAGCGCACGCAAATTCACGATGCTATCGTGCACGGCAACGCGCAGTCGCTCTGCCGGCTGCACGCGGATCTCGGCGAATGGTTCGCGCAAGCCGTGCGCGATGCGTGCGCCAGCGCGCGCATCGCGGTGGACTCGCTCGATGTGATCGGATCGCACGGCCAGACCATCTGGCACGAGCCACCGCAACCGGAAGCGCGCGGCGCGACGCTGCAGCTGGGCGACCCCGCGACCATCGCGGAACGGACCGGCATCCCGGTGGTAAGTGATTTTCGCACGCGCGATGTGGCGGCCGGCGGCGAAGGCGCGCCGCTGGTGCCCTGGGTGGATCGTTTCCTGTTCGCGCTGCCCGGTCGCGCGCGCGTGCTGCTCAATATCGGGGGCATCGGCAACCTGACCTGGGTGCCGCCGCGCGGCTCGACGGAAACCTTGATCGCATTCGACACCGGTCCGGGCAATGCGCTCATGAATTCCGCGGTAGAAACCCTCAGCAACGGCACCGAGCATTTCGATGCAGAGGGCGCGCGTGCCGCGCGCGGCCGTGTCGACCAGGTCGTCCTGAGCGAGCTGCTGGCGCATCCCTATTTCAGCCGCGTGCCGCCCAAGTCCACCGGCCGCGAGATGTTCGGGCAGCCGTTCATCGATGAGCTGCTGCGGCGGCACCCGCAGCTGCGCCGGGACGGCGATGCGTTGCTCGCTACGCTGAACGCACTCACGGCCCGCACCATTGCGGAAGCGATCCAGCGCTGGGTGCCGCCCGGCGTGACCGAGCTGGTCGCGACCGGCGGCGGCGCGCGTAATCCGGTTTTGCTGCAGCAGCTGCGGGCGCTGCTGGCGCCCATGGTCGTCACTGGCGGTGACGCGCTGGGCGTCGATCCCGATGCCAAGGAAGCCGTAGCCTTTGCCGTGTTGGCGTGGGCGCACATGACCGGGCGCCCCGGCAACGAGCCGGCCGCGACCGGCGCGCGCGGCCCACGCATTCTCGGCAGCTACACACCAGGTAAACCAGTAGCGTGAATTGCGGAGTATGATCAGGAAGTCGCTTTGGTTGGCAGTAGTGATGTTGAGCGCGGCGTGCTCGGCGCGCACGCCGACGGATTCGGCGCTCGTAGTTCCCGACTCGGTGGCCTGGAACGGCGACCCCGAGCTGGCGCCGGTGCTGCGGCACGCGGTTTTCGGACCGGACCAGCTGAATGGTGTCGAGCGCCTGCAGCGCGAGCTGGGTGCCAACACGCTGATCGACCGCGCGGCGGCGATCGCGGAAGATTCCAGCGTCCCGAACATCGTGCGCGCCAATGCGCTGAGACTGCTGGCCAATCGCCGAGCCGTGAACGAGCTGACCGTATTCGGCGAGGCGTTGGACGCGCGCGACGAGTTCGTCCGGCTCGCGGCCATCACATCCATGAACGATTTTCTGAACGTGGCGCCGCAGACCGCGATCGACATCCTCGCGCGCGGACTGCGTGATGCGTCGCGGCGCGTCCAGGCGCAGGCGCTGCAACAGCTCGGCGATCGCGACGAAACCGTGCTGCGCGACTACATCGCGCACACGACGAACCAGGAGCTGCGCGCCGTCGCCATCGGTCTGCTGCGCGTGGCCGAGGAGCGGGGCGCGCCGCTGGTCCCCGATTCCGCGGGTCAGCTCGCGCGCACGACCGCGACCGGCGTGCGCATCAGCTTCCGCCCGACGCAGCGCTGGCCGCACTGGGATGCCGCGGTCGGCGAGCTGTACATACAGACGGCCAGCGACCAGCGGCCCGTGCTGGTGGCCTCCCATGTGGAAGTAGTCGGCAACGTTATCCCTGCCTTTGTGACCGCAGACAGCAGCTCGCTCGTGTATGAAGCGAAGCGCGAGATTCGCGTCCGTTCGTTGCGCGATCAGGCGGATCGCAAGCTGGCCGACGGCTTCGCGCCGCGGCTGCTGCCCTTCAGCAACGACGTCGCTTTTTTCCGGCTCGGACAGGGCGTGGGCAAGCAGTCGAGCACCGGAACCGGCCAGCGGTTCAACGTCGTGCGCGTGCCGGTCGCGGGTGGCGACGAGCAAGTCCTGGGTGAGGTGACGGCGAATGTGTCGCCGACGATCAAGGGCAATTACGCGCCCGTGCGCTGGATCCGCGTGCGTGAGACCGATGGCCGCTTCTATCTCGTGGGTGACATCGCCAAGCCGTTCGAGCTGCCCAGCCCGCTGGCGGGCCGTGCCTCCTGAATGCTGAAACGCGCGGCTCGGCTGCTCTTTCCGGCGCTGCGGTGGCATGCCGAGTCGGGCTTCGGCCAGGAAACAGCCGCCATCGACGATGCGCTTCGCATCGGCGTGGGCGGCTTCATCATTTTCGGCGGCAACGCGCACGCGGTTCGCGAGCTCACGGAATCATTGCACAGCCGATCGCCGCACCCGCTGCTGATCGCCGCCGATCTGGAGCGCGGCGCCGGCCAGCAGTTTTCGGGCGCCACGCAATTGCCGCCGCTTGCCGCGCTGGGATACATCGACGATTTGCTGGTGACGCGCGCGGCTGGAGAAATGACGGGACGCGAAGCGCGCGCGCTGGGTGTCAATTGGATCTACGGCCCGGTGGCCGATGTGGATCTCGAGCCCGACAATCCCATCGTGGGAACGCGGGCCTTCAGCACGGATCCCGTGAGTGTGGCCCGCCACGTCGGCGCGTGGATCGACGGCTGCCACGCGGCGGGCGTCCTGACCTGCGCGAAGCATTTTCCCGGACACGGCCGCACCACCACAGATTCGCACGCCGAGCTGCCGCGTGTGGCGGCTACACGCCCTGAGCTCGATGCCGACCTCGCGCCATTCCGCACCGCCATCGTGCACCGCACCGATGCCGTGATGACCGCGCACGTGAGCTACCCGGCGCTCGATATGAGCGGCACGCCGGCTACGCTCTCGCGCGTGATCATTGATGACCTGCTGCGCAACGAGCTGCGTTTCGCTGGTCTCATTGCAACCGATGCACTGATCATGGCCGGCGTGCTGAACGGGAACGGTGATGAAGGTGAAGCGGCGGTGCGGTCGATCATGGCGGGATGCGATGCGCTGCTCTATCCCTCCGACCTGAATGACGTGCTCGCCGCGATCGAGATGGCGGTCGCGGGCGCGCGGCTGCCGGCCAAACGCATCGACGACAGCCTCGAGCGCCTGGATGCGATCGTCACGCGGCCATCCGAGCTCAACGGATTGTGGGGCCTCGACCGCGACCGTGATTGGGCGCTGGATATTGCGCTGCGCGCCGTGCACGTGGTCCGGGGCCGTCCGGCGCTGCGCGCCGGCATCAACACCCTGATCACGATCGACGATGACGTGGGCGGCCCTTATCCCGCGCCGCCCCGCGATGATTTCGCGCGCACGCTGGTCGCGGCCGGTTACGAGATCGCAACCAACCCGAGTGAGTCGCCGGATATCCTGGCCATCTACTCCGACATTCGCGCGTGGAAGGGGCGACCCGGACTCTCGCCCGAAGCGCGCGCCCAGGTCGCACACCTCGCGTCGGAGAGGACGAGCATCGTGCTCTTCGGTCATCCGCGCCTGGCGGCCGAATTGCCCGGACACCATGTAGTCTCGGCATGGGGCGGTGAACAGCTGATGCAGCAGGCGGCCGCGCTCTGGCTGCACAAGGCGCGGGCGCAGTGAGCGCCCGCAAGCGCGCGGCCAACCAAGCGCGCCGAGCCACTGCGCCTACGCGCGGGAGACCGGCGCGCAAGCGCATTCTCGGCGCCGAGCTCGGCAAGCTGCTCCGCCGGCACGCCATTTTCATGGTGCTCCTCCTGGTATTCGTGCACGTCGCACTGGCTCACCTCGTGATGCAGCCCGCGCCGCACAATGCGGGCTATCTGACGCTCGCGCAGTCGATCCTCGAGCGCGGCACCTACCAGGACTTGTACGATCCCGCGCAGCCAGCACACACACAGTATCCACCCGTATTTCCGCTCATCCTGGCCGGTGCCGAGCTGCTCGGGCTCGCGCCCTGGCTGCCGCTCAAGTACGTGATCGTCTTGTTTTCGGCGGCAGCCGTGGCGTTCAGCTATTTGTGGATCCGCCGCCGCGGCCGACCGGAGTTGGCTTTTGGTGTGGCGCTGCTGCTGGCCGTGAGTCCGGGTGTGCTCGACCTCACGCATTGGGTGCTGTCGGACGTGCCGTTCTGGGCTATGACCATGATCGCTACCTGGGCGGGGGATCGGTTTCGCC
>CBJLQC010000028.1:0-12006 GCA_966424955.1 uncultured bacterium
AGTAGAGGCCACCAAAACCGCCGCCCACAATGACGACATGCGGTAGCTGTCGATCGCTCATACCCTTGAAACACGCGAGTGAGTGCTGAGGGTTCCACCCACTTCAGCGCTGGACACGGCCGCTGCCGCCTCCCTTCATCAAATCCTCCACCTCGGCAATCGTAACCCGGTTGTAATCGCCCATGATGGAATGCTTGAGGCAGGACGCGGCGGTCGCAAATTCGAGGGCTTTGATGTCGTCGCTGAACACGAGCAATCCGAAGATGAGTCCGGCCGCAAAGGAATCGCCCGCGCCGACGCGGTCGACGATGTCTGTGATATCGTATTGCCGGCTGTGGTGGAAGTTCCGGCCGTCGTGCAGCACCGCGGACCAGCCGTTTACATCCGCACTGCGGCTGACCCGCATGGTGATGACCTGCTTCTCGAGGTTCGGGAATTCCGCCAGCACGCGTTCCGCGAGCAGCTTGTACTGCCCGGCTTCCAGGCGGCCTGCCTCCACGTCGGCCTCGACCTCGATGCCGAGTGCTTTCTGGCAGTCTTCTTCATTGGCAATGCCGACATGCGCGCAGGAGACCAGCTCGCGCATGACTTCGGGAGCGCGCTTGCCCCACTGCCACAGGTTCTTGCGGTAGTTGTAATCGACGGAAACCTTGATGCCGAGGTCGCGCGCGCGCTGCGCAGCCTCGAGCGAAAGCTCGGCCGCGGTCTCGCTGATCGCCGGCGTCACGCCGCTGATGTGAAACCAGTCCGCGCCACTGAAGATGGCGCTCCAATCGAAATCACTGCGGCGCGCGGTCGAGATGGCTGAGCCGGCGCGGTCGTAAACGACCTTGGACGCGCGCTGGTTGGCGCCGGCCTCGAGGAAGTAAATGCCCATTCGCTCGCCCTGCCGCTTCACGAACTGCGTATCGACGCCCAGCGCACGCAGCTCGGCCAGTGCCGCGTCCGCCACCACGGTGCTGGGCAAGGCGGTGACGAACGATGCGCGCAAGCCGTAGTTGGCCAACGAAACCGCAACGTTGGCTTCCGCGCCACCAAACGTGGCTTCCAGCGTTCGCGACTGGAACAGCCGCTCCGCTGCCGGCGACTTGAGGCGCAGCATTACCTCGCCGAAGGTCACCACTCGCTTCATCGACCGGCTCCTTTGATGGATCGAACTGCCGTCACGACAGCGGCAGTTTCCTGACTGATACGGGCGAAATCATCGGCTGCGATCCAGTCTGCAGTCGCCATCCACGACCCGCCACACGCGAGCACGCGTTCGAAACGGAGGTAGTCGGCGAGGTTTCTGGTCGAGACACCACCGGTCGGAATGAAGTTGATCATGCTGTACGGCGCCGCGATGGCCTTGAGATAGTTGACGCCGCCCATCGGCTCGGCGGGGAAGAACTTCAGGGTGGTCAATCCCTTCGCCAGCGCCATTTCGATTTCGGTGGGTGTAGCCACGCCCGGATAAATGTCGATGCCGTTGTTCTGGCAGAATTCTACCACCGCCGGATTGAAGCCGGGCGAAACCACGAAGTCCGCCCCGGCCGCTTTGGCCGCGGCGGCCTGCTTCTCGGTCAGCACCGTACCGGCGCCCAGCAGCATGTTGGGGCGATGGTCACGCATGCGCCGCAGCGCGTCGCTCGCCGCATTCGTGCGAAACGTCACTTCAGCGCACGGTATGCCGCCTTCTGTCAGTGCATCGGCGAGCGCGGCCGCTTTCGCGGCATCCTCGATCACGATTACCGGTATCACGGCTGCCTGCTGCATGCGCTGCAGCGTTCCGGTCATGCCCTCTCGATCGCTTCCCATAGACCATTCAGGTAAGCCGCGCCCAGCGCGCGGTCGTACAGGCCATAGCCGGGCCGCCCGGTCTCGCCCCAGATCATGCGGCCGTGATCGGGCCGTATGCAGCCGTCGAAGCCGCTGTCGTGGAGCGCGCGCAGGACGGCGGCCATGTCCACATCGCCGTAACTGCTGGGATGCGCGACCTCGTGAAAGTCGCGCCCGCCGTCCAGGTTCACGTTTCGGCAATGCGCGAAATGAATCCGGCCGCGCGCGGCCAGCTCGCGAGCGTAGCGCGGCACATCATGCGGGCCCGCCGGGGCGAGCGAACCGGTGCAGAAGGTCACGCCGTTGGCCGGACTGCCGTTCAACTCGATCAAACGCTGGAGGGCCGCGCCACTCGTCAGAATGCGCGGCAGCCCGAGTAATGGCCATGGGGGATCGTCCGGATGCACGGCCAGCTTCACGCCGGCAGATTCGGCGGCCGGCATGATCCGCTCGAGGAACCACGCGAGGTTGTCCCAGAGACGCGCCTCATCCACTTCCCGATAGGCATGCAGCAGGTCGCGCAGCGCTCCGGGCGAGTATGCCGCTGCCCAACCCGGCAACTCCAGCGAATCGCGCGCCGGATCGATGTCGCGCAAGGCCGCATCGCGATAGGCGAGCGCAGTGGACCCATCTGGAAGCCGGCAGGCGAGGTCCGTGCGCAGCCAGTCGAACACGGGCATGAAGTTGTAGCACAGCACCGGAATGCCGGCCGCGCCCATGGCCCTGATACTGGCGCAGTAGCTCTCGGCCCACGCTTCGCGCTCCGGCCGTCCGAGCTTGATGTCCTCATGCACCGGAATGCTTTCGATGACATCCAGCGACAAACCGGCGGTCTCCACCGTTGCCTTCAGCTCGAGCAGCCGCGCGAACGGCCAGGCTTCACCCGGCGGCAGATCGTACAACGCGCTGACGATGCTGCGCACGCCGGGAATCTGCGCGATATGCGCGAGCGGAATCTGGTCCTGCGGTCCGAACCACCGGAAAGCCAGGCGCATTTCAGCCGCCGTCCGCCAGCTCGCCCAGGCCGGCCGCCCGCACCTCACGCAAGGCGGTACGTCTCCCGAACGAGGTCGTATGCCAGGACGCGAGCCATGCGCATGGCATCGTCGAGATCGATGATGTGACGCACGACCAGACCGGCCAGATAATTGGCGTCCACCCGGCGAGCGAGGTCGTGACGCGCGGGGATCGAGCAGAACGCGCGCGTGTCATCGTTGAATCCGGCCGTGTTGTAGATGCCGGCCGTTTCCGTGGTCTGCGTGCGAAAACGCTTCATGCCCTCGATCGAATCGTGAAACCACCACGGCGGCCCCAGGCGCAGTGCCGGATAATGCCCGGCCAGCGGCGCCAGCTCCCGCGCGTACGTGGTCTCGTCCAGAGTGAAGACCACGAGCGTAAAGCCCGGCTCATTCCCATAGGCGTTCAGCAGTGCGTGCAGGTTGCGCGTGAACTCGGTCCGCACCGGGATATCGCCTCCCATGTCCGCGCCAAAACGGGCAGCCAGTCGCTCGTTGTGGTCGCGCCAAGCGCCTGGGTGCAGCTGCATGACCAGGCCATCCTGCAGAGACATCCGCGCCATCTCCATGAGCATGTGCGCTTCGAACCGGCGCTGGTCTTCCATCGTGGCAGCCCCGGCGCGCGCCATCTGGAAGAGCTGCTCACACAATTCCGGCGCGAGCTGCTGTGTAAACGGCTCGACCACGGCATGATCGGTCGCGGTCGCGCCCATCGACCGGAAAAACATCCGCCGTTCCGCCAGCGCGGCGACGAATGCCTCGAAGGATGTGATGGCCTGGCCGTGCGCGGTCTCCAGGGCGGCCAGCTCGGCCGGCCAGCGCGGCGCGGCAATGCGCATGACAGCGTCCGGCCGAAATGTAGGAATGACGCGTCCGCTCCATCCCGAAGCACGGATCGCCGCATGATGGCGCAGGCTGTCGCTTTCCTTGTCGGTCGTGGCCAGGACCTCGATGCGGAAACGATCGAACAGCGCGCGCGGCAGGAATTCCGGCGAGCGGAGCCTTTCATTCAGCTCGTCGTATATGCGCTGCGCGTTTTCCGGTCCGAGTTTGTCGCGAATTCCGAAGACGATCGCCAGCTCGTAATCGAGCCACGCGCCGGTCGGCGTGCCGCGGAACAGGTAGTAGTGGTCGGCGAGCAGCTGCCAGATGCGGCGCGGCTCGGTTTCTTGGGGCGAGCCATCCGCCGGCGCGATGCCGAGCATCTCCAGTGGCACGCCCTGCGAGTAGAGCATCCGCAAGACGTAGTGATCGGGCCGGATCAGCAGCGTGGCGGGTTCGGGGAACGGACAGTTCTCCGCCAGGATTGCGGGATCGACGTGGCCGTGCGGGCAGACCAGTGGCAGCGTGCACGTCGTCTGATAGATGTCGCGGGCGACTCGCCTGGTGGCCGGATCCGGGTCGAAGAAACGATCCGGGTCCAGTGCTGACAACAAGTCGGCCGAGCCGGTTTCCGGCCGCGCTGCCGGGCGCGCATGCATGCGGGAATTCCTCGCCGCTAAATTAGTTCTTGCGGGCTACCGTGCCGGGATCGCCGTCCGACACGTACCGCGTGCCGCTCTTATCCAGGTAATCGAGCGTCTTCTGCAGCTCGTTCTGGTAAACCTGAACACGGTTCACCGACAGTCCGTTGAATTGCGGATCGTGCGGGCTGCGCGCCGGGCCGCCCGCGACTTCCAGGATCACGTCGTGATCGTATCTGGTGACTTTGCCGGTTTTGGGATCCTTCCAGCTGCCCTTGCTCGCGAGCGCACGATTCTTCGGCCACAATCCGAGCGGCAGTGCGAACGTGCGAATGCGATATCCCGGCACCGCGGAATCGACGGCCAGCTGCAGCCGCGCGATCTGCTCCTGCACGAAGGCGTCATCGTACCTGGAAAGCTGCGCGTGCCACAGCGTGTGGTTGCACAGCTCGAACCCCTGATCCGCGAGGAATTTGACTTTGCGATGGCGCCATTCCGTCTTTTGCCCTTCGATGTCCTTGTTGCCGAAGAACGAGCGGCCTGCTTCCGCGCCGGAAAGCATGCACCATACGGCCTTGTTGCCCCAGTCGGGATGCTGCTTCGCAAAATCCAGCCATATGCCGACAGCGCTACCCGGATCGACTTCCAGCTCGCCATTCCGCTCGATGTAGCGGAACTGTCCGGGTGAAGCATCGTCGAATGTGAAGACGACCGGTGAAAGACCGCGTGGCAGGTTGATCTTGCCATCCACGTACTCGGACGCGGTGACCGGCCGATACCCGCGTGCATACAGCAGCTCCAGATCTTTCCGGAACTGGCCGCGTTCGCGCTGCCAGCGCGCTTCCTGGTCGCCGATCAGGTGGTACTCGAGCACGGGAACGCGTCCCAGCTCGTTGGGTGTCATGGTGTCGGCGCCCGGCGGTGACGGCGCCTGCGCCACTACCGTCGGCGTGGTGTCCGCCACGGGGGCGCTGTCGGACACCGGCTCCCGGCTCTGTCCACTGTCCACGCCGCCGCATGCAGCCAGGCCGATCAGCAGCGCGAGAAATAATCCGCGGTCGAAACTCATATATCCTTGAAAACGAGTAGAGGCCGGCGCGGGAGTGCCGCGCCGACCTCAATGTAACCTGCGATGCAAATGGCTTAACGGCTGCCGGTTTCGGCGGCGCGGTTGACTCTGCTTTCCGCAATGCGCGTGAGCAGCTTGTCGGTTTCGCCTTCCTCGTCCAGCGTGCGCTGCAACAGACTGGCATGCTGCTGCAGTCCGAGCTGCCTGGCGTAGGTGCGCAGCGTGCCGTAGGCGGCGATCTCGTAGTGCTCGATGCGCTGGGCCGACGCGATCATGGCCGCATCCATCACATCAGGATCCGCCTCCTCCTCCATCATCTCCTGACCTTCCTCGATCAGCCCTTCCATGCCGCGGCATTTCTTGCCGCGCTTGGGCAGCTTCAGATCGTCGAAGATGGTTTCCAGCCGGCGGACCTGTTCCTCCGTCATGGCCGCGTGATTCTCGAAGGCCTGGCGCAGCTCCGGATGCTCCGCCTTCTTCGCCATCTTGGGTAACGCGCGCAGCAGCTGCTTCTCCGCGTTGTACGCGTCCTTCAGCTCATCGACATACAAATCCATGAGATGCTCGAGCTCCATTTTCCCTCCTCACCGTTATTCGTGAGCGTCGTGTGGTGGAGCCTCGAAAAGTGCAAGTGCCGGTCCACCCGGCGGCGTGCGTGAAGGGTACGGATGAGCGCGGTACGGAGGGGCGGTCTACTCGACGGATTTCTCGGTTTCGTGTCCGGGAATGGCCAGGCTCTGGCCGACCTTGATGGTGGAGCTGCGTAACCCGTTGGCGCGCTTCAGCTCGATGACGGTTACGCCGTGTTTTCTCGCGATCGACCATAGCGTGTCACCGCGGCGGACCTTGTAGGTGTCGTTGCCGCCGCCGATCGGGACTACGGACGCGTAATTCGGCTGTGCGGCCTTCGCGATCTTGATCTCAGGTGTGTCCTCGGTACGCTCGGCCAGCTGCGTGTCCCCGGTTATCCGCTCTACGTAGCTCAGGTACGGCGCCGGGAAAATAGCGATATGGTAATGCGCGGGCCGCCGCTCGCGGGTGACGTCGAGCACTCCCTCGGCTTCCAGGCTCAGCAGCGTGCGTTCCAGCCACTTCCGGCACGAAGACCGGCGCGGCGATCGCAGATCCACGGCCATGCCGGCGGGATGCACCGACAGGTCGGAGGCGTTGCGCGGCTGACGGGACAGCGGCCGCGTCAGGCTGGTCACCACCAGCTTCTCATCGCAGGCATTGCGGTATTGCGGTGCCAGCCGGTCGATGAACGTCTTCACGGCCGGGCGCGTATATGGGAAGGAAACGTCTGCCAGCCTGAGCGCGGATGTCCCTTGCACCGGAACGAGCAATCCCTTTTCGACGAAACGACGCACGTCGCTGGAGGTACGCAGGAAGGAATAATCCTGGTTTTGCGCCACGCTGTTCTGTTTGCGCATGGCCGTACGTGACCCTTTCAGCGCCTGGGCATGAACACCCGTAACGCCGGACAACAACAAAAGGCCGGTAACGGCAATCGCGATCTTCCGCATGGCTCCGCAGCGTCGTTGTGTAGTGGCCGGCAATGAGTCCGTACCGCCAGCCGGGCAACCTCGTTCCGAACAATCTGTGCCCGGGGGGAACCGGACCGGCAGACGTCGGGCGCTAACTGTCGCGCGGGTAAATAGATAATCCGCTTTTGACGCTCCGTAAAGAGTCTTGTCTATTACTGCACATCCTTTAGTTCGGAGGCGGGAATGAGGCATCCATACCGCACTGCCGCCACGGCACTTGTCGCACTGATCGTGGCAGCGCCGGCCGCGGCGCAGGTAGCGCAGGAAAAAGTCGATGTCGCGGTGGTGCAACGGATCCGCGAGGAGGGGCTGCAGCGGTCGCAGGTGGACGTCTTGGCCCAGCACCTCTTAGATGTTATCGGACCTAGACTTACGGGCTCGCCCGCGATGAAGCAGGCGAACGATTGGACGGCCGCCAGGCTGCGCGAGTGGGGCCTCCAGAACGTCGTGGTCGAGCCCTGGGGCGAGTTCGGCCGCGGCTGGGAACGCGTCAGCTACGCCGGCCGCATTCTGACCCCGTTCGTACAACCGCTGGACGCCATGCCGGTGGCGTGGACCGGCAGCACGAAGGGAACGGTCGTCGGCAATGCGGTCCTCGTCGAGGTCAACAGCCGGGAGGACCTGGCCAGATATCGGGGCAAGCTGAAGAACGCGATCGTGCTGCGCGGCGCCGCGCCGACGCCCGGGCCCGAGTTTACTTCGCGGACGAGGCGCTACGATGCCGATTCACTGCTCCAGACCGAGCCTCAGCGTCCTCCCCAGCAACAGGCACCGACCAACTTCCAGGCGATGCGGGCACTGAACGCAGCCGTCGACTCGATGCTGGCCGGGGAAGGCCTGCTCGCGACCATTGCGCCATCCAGCTGGCAGTACAGTGTGCTGCGCGTCGGTGGCGGCAGCGGTCGGGCACTAGAACAGCCGATCCCGGCACCGGCGCTGGTCGTGTCCATTGAGCAGTATGGCCAGCTGTATCGAAACGTGAAGCGTGGTGTGCCCGTGCGCATCGAGCTGAATGTGCAGAATCGCTTTCATACCGCCGACACCAGGGCCTACAACACGCTGGCCGATCTTCCAGGTACCGATAAGGCCGGCGAATTCGTGATGCTGGGCGCGCATCTCGACTCGTGGCACGCCGGGCAGGGCGCCACCGACAACGCGGCCGGCAGCGTGGTGATGATGGAAGCCATGCGCATTTTGAAAACGCTCGACCTGAAGCCGCGCCGCACGATTCGTATCGCCCTGTGGAGCGGCGAAGAGCAGGGGCTGCTCGGCTCGCGCAACTGGGTGGACAATCACGAGGAATTATGGCCGAAGATCTCCGCGTATGTGAACGTCGACAACGGGACGGGCAGGCTGCGCGGCATCTGGAACCAGAGCAATGTGCAGGCGACGCCGATTTTCGAGCAGATCCTCTGGCCGTTCCGCGACCTTGGCGTGGTCGCGGTCCGTCACGGCAACACGGGCGGGACCGATCACCTGTCCTTCGATCGCGTCGGCGTGCCCGGCTTCAATTTCATCCAGGATCCCATCGAGTATAGTATGCGGACGCATCATTCCAATGTGGACACATACGACCATCTTCTCATCGACGACTTGAAGCAGGCCGCGGTGGTCGTGGCATCGACGGTGTATGCGCTGGCGATGCGCGATGACATGGTGCCGCGCAAACCAGCGCCGACTTCTACCACGACATCCGGCAATTGAGCGAATCGATTGACGACGGAGGCGGCCTCGGCCGCCTCCGTTTTGCACTCCGCGCCCTTCGGCACCGCAACTTCCGCCTATTCACCGCAGGACAAGGTGTTTCTCAGATCGGCAACTGGATGCAGCAGGTTGCCATGGGCTGGCTCGTCTATCGCCTGACCAACAACGCGTTTCTCCTCGGGCTGGTCGCGTTTGCGGCGCAGAGCCCCGTGTTTTTCCTGGGCCCCTTTGCCGGCGTGGTAGCCGATCGGGCGAATCGCCATCGCGTGGTCATCATGATGCAGGCGCTCATGATGGTGCAGGCGAGCGTCCTGGCGGTGCTGGTCTTCACGCACCGCGTGCAATACTGGCACGTGCTCGGGTTGAGCGTCTTCTTCGGCATCATCAATTCGTTCGAGATCCCGGCGCGGCAGGCGTTTCTGCTCGAGATGGTGAAGAGCCGCGAGGATCTGCCCAATGCGATCGCGCTGAACTCATCGATCTTCAACGGCGCGCGGTTGATCGGGCCGGCGATCGCGGGTTTTCTGATCGCAGCGTTCGGCGAGAGCATTGCCTTCATCAGCAACGCGGCCAGCTATCTTGCGGTGCTGGCTGCACTGCTGGCCATGGATATCGAGCCGCGCGAGGCCAAGCGCCTCCGCGGCCGAGTATTGTCCAGCCTGCGCGTCGGGTTCGGCTACGGGCTCGGCTTCCTGCCGATCCGAATCGTGCTGAACCTCGTGGCGGCGGCCGCGCTGTTCGGGGTGCCCTTCACGGTGCTCCTGCCGGTCTTTGCCGTCGACGTCCTGCACGGCGATGCCCGCACGCTCGGCTTCCTCATGTCCGCTACCGGCGTGGGCGCATTGAGCGGCGCACTCTACCTGGCGGCGCGCCCGAGTGTGCGCGGTCTGAGCCGCGTCATCACCGGCGCAGCATTGCTGTTTGGCGGCGCCCTCGCCGTCTTTGGATTCTCCCGCACGCTGTGGCTGTCGCTGGTATCACTGGGGTTCGTGGGCTTCGGCATGATGGTGCTGATGGCCGCCAGCAACACCTTCCTCCAGACTGTGGCCGACGAGGACAAACGCGGCCGCGTCGTCAGCATGTATACCATGGCTTACATCGGAATGGCGCCCTTCGGCAGTCTGCTGGCCGGCGGCCTCGCACAGGAAATGACGGCCACGCTTACGATCGCGCTGGGTGGCGTCACGGTGATGGTGGCCGCCTACCTGTTCGCGCGAGAAATTCCGGTTTTCCGCGAGCTGGTGCGACCTATTTACCGCCAGCTTGGTATAATCCCGGAGGTTGCGACCGGCATCCAGGCCGCTACCCAGCTGACATCGCGACCGGAGGAATAAGACCGTGTGCGCACCGGCTTTCAGGGAACGCCCACTTGAGGCTATTGGGCGTTCTGGCTATCGTCAGGCGCCTACCCCGCAACATTGTTTTTCGGAGGATTCATGAAGGGCCTTCCGGCGCGCCTGGGCGCGCTCGTCATCACTTTGCTCCTGCCGACTGCCGCCTTCGCGCAGCAGGAGCCGCCGCACACCAAGGAAACGAAGAACGCCGAAAAGTTCATCGGCCTGGCCATGACCCGGCAGGATCCGGCGCAGAAGAAGCAATACCTGGAGCAGGCCTTGCCTTCGCTGCGTGAAGCCATGTTGAAGAATCCGGAAAACGGCCGTGTCTGGGCGTTGTCGGGCAGTGTGCTGGCCGGTCTCGGTCAGTACGAAGCCGCGGATTCGGCATGGGACAAGGCCGTCGCGCTCCATGCGGGGTATGCCGATCCCATCGAGAACGAGCGGCACGTCGCGTGGGAGTCCGCATTCAATGAGGCAGTCACGCTGCTCAACGAGCAGAAGACGGATGAGGGCATCGCCGCACTCGAGCGGGCGGAGCTGATGTACGCGCACCGCCCGGAAGCGAAGTACTACCTCGGCGTCTTCTACGCGCAGAAGGAGCAGCTCGACAAGGCGGAACAGGCACTGCAATCAGCCATCACCGCAGTGCAGGGCCCGCTGCGCGCGCAGCTGCAGCCGGCGGGCGTGGCGGACTGGGACCGCATGGCGGTCAACGCCAAGATCAAGCTTTCGAACATCGCGGCACAGCGTGGCGCCGAGCAATACGAGAAAAAGGACTTTGCTGCGGCCGCCGCTACGTTCGTCAAGGCGCGCGAGATGAACAGCGCTTCGCGCGACCACCTCTACAACCAGCTGCAGTCGAACTACGCGGACGCGCTCGAGGTGGACAAGCAGCGCGCGGCGAAGAAGTCGGCTGAACTGGACCAGCGCGCCAAGCAGCTTTACACGCAGGTGAATGTCTTGATCGATTCACTGCGCCTCGTCGATCCGCGGAATGAAGACATTTACTTCTTCTCGAGCCGCGCGCACAAAGTGCTCAGTGAGATCGGCGCCGACCAGGCCGGCAAGACCAAACACATGAATGCGCTGCGCGCGATCAACACCGAGTACGAGAAGCTTCCCTTCGTGGTCGGTGAGATCCAGATCGCCGAAGCCGATACCTCGGCCACGGTAAAGGGAACCATCTTCAACAAGCTGCTCAAGGCGGGCGCCACCGGCTCCATCACTTTCGAGCTGCTCGGGTTCGACGGGGCGGTCATCGGCTCGGCTCCGATCAACTTCACCATTCCGGCCGACGCCGCCACGGCCAAAGAGCCGGTCAAGGTGCCGTTCGAGGTGACCATCCCGATGAACGGCGTAATGGCCGGCTGGCGTTACAAGTAACCTCGCGCCGCGCACATGCAGGAAGGGCGCAAAGACCGTTTGGCCTTTGCGCCCTTTGTTTTGCCGCAGGCGGGCGTGCAATCAGAACAAGCGGAATTTCAAGCCGACGAACGCGAATGCATCATGCTGGTCCCATTTGTCGCCTTCATCCTGGGTGATGAAGTCGGTGACCTCGGCAACCAGCCCCAATCCGCCCAGGCTCACGTCGACGCCCAGTCCGGCATGGAGCGCGAAATCGCTCTTGTCACTCGGTAGTGCGTTGCTGACGCCATCGTCATCAAATGAATAGTCCTCGCGGCGTAGCCCGGCTCCCGCAATCAGGTAGGGCTGGACGATGATCAACCGCGGGATGGGACGAAGCACCAGGTCGGCCGCGACGGCGAGCAGCTTGCCCTCACCGATGTCATCCTGCCCCGACACGCCCTCGTTGAGCTGAGCGCCGGTCGCGTAGGCGACACTGCCGCGCAGCATGCCCAGCTGAACGTTGGCACCTAATGCCAGCGTTCCTTCCCTGTCTACTCTCACGATCTGATCCGCATTATCACGCAGCTCGTACAGGTCACTGGCCGGGATGTATATGCCAATCGACGGCGTGACCGAAATGCCTTGCGCGTGCGCCGCGGCGGGAAGCAGCAGCGCCGCGGCCAGTACCAGGATGTAACGTTTCATTAC
>CBJLQC010000029.1:0-11846 GCA_966424955.1 uncultured bacterium
CCACCGCACCCTCGTATGTTATTCCGATCAAGGCAGGGACCTCGGGACTGCGCCCGATTCCTGCAACCAGCTCGCGCGCGAAAGGAGGCGGTATGAAGAGGAGGCAGCTGCTGTACATCATCGCATTGGCAATGGGCCTGGCGGGGTGCGCCGGGATGCGCGGCGTCGATCTCGGACCCGGCAACGCCCAGACCTTCGCCGTGGAAGTCACCAACCGGCGGGCGAGCACGATCACCGTGAGCTATTCCGCAGAAGGCTCGGAAAACACACTCGGCACCGTCGGCTCCAGCCGCACCGAGCGGTTCATCATCCCGCTGGACGCGCCCGGCAGCGTGACGTTGACCGCAACGACGAGCGGCGGCACTACGGTCGGTACGCGTACCGTTTCGTTGCAGTCGGGGTCGACGGCGCGGGTTACGTTCCAGTAACCTGTCCTTCACAGAGGACGCCCAAAAGGCCCACTGCGGCAGCGCATTTCCGCGGTGGGCCTCTGTAAACTGTTGTCAAGTCTGCACTTAGAAATCACTCCCGTTATATTTTAGCGTCTTGAAAAGCCGTAATCCCACGGCTTCCAATCCGCCGAACGGCGGCACAAACACACCCGAACACGAGGAGACTGCGATGAATCGCAACCATCCCAAGGTACGGGCGCTGTGCGAGCTCGTGCGGCGCCCGTCGACAGTACAGATCCTGGCGGGCGTTCTGCTGATGGCGCCGGCCGGGCTGATGAGCCTGCGCGACTACGAGGCGCCGCGCGCGCCGGTGGCGCCTATCGAGCTGGCGCCGGTCGAGGCGGTGGCTGCGCCGAAGCTGGAAGAGCAGGCGGCGGCGTATGCGAAGGAGTACAGGATCTCGCAGGACCTGGCCAAGGACATTTACGAGGCCGCGGTCACGCATGACATCACGCCGGCCACCGCGTTCGGCCTGGTGCGCGCGGAATCGAGTTTCCGGACCACCGCGACCTCGCCCGTCGGGGCGACCGGGCTGACGCAGCTGATGCCGGCAACGGCGCGCTGGCTGAAGCCGGGCACGACGAAAGCGCAGCTGAAGGATCCGGACACGAACCTGCAGCTCGGCTTCAAGTACCTGCGGCAGCTGATCGAGAAGTACGATGGTGATGAGAAGCTGGCACTGACCGCGTTCAACCGCGGGCCGGGCACGGTGGACCGTCTGATCAAGCGCGGCCGCAACCCGGACAACGGTTACGCCGAGAAGGTGTGGACCGGCAAAAGCGATCGGCACGTGGCGCTGATGAACCGGAAGTTCGGGCGGCGCGGGACGTAAGGGTTTAATTCACCGCGAAGTTCGCGAAGCCCTTATGGCCGCGGAGAACGCTGAGAACGCCGGGAAATTATACCACGAAGACACGAAGATACCGAAGAACGACTGGTTTACCGCGGAGAACGCTTTAAAACGCGGAAAACACATGCGGCGCTCGAGTACCGACGCAGCTCATTCAAATTTCATGAATTTGAATTGAGCGGCGGGTGTTCGGGCGCCGCGGCTTTTTCTTCCTTAGTGTTCCCCACGAAGATACCGAAGAACGGCTGGTCTACCGCGGTGATCGCGGAGGACGCGCGGCGCGCGAATACTGACGCAGTCCAATCAAATTTCATGAATTTGAATTAGAACGGCCGTTTTCGGGTGCCGTGTATTTCCGCGTTCTCCGTGTTCTCGGCGGAAAAATCCGACAGTCTTCGCGTGCTTCGGCGGCTTCGCGGTGAAAACAATCATCGCAAATGCGCTTCGAAGAGCTCCAGGATCCGCCGGTATTCATCCGTCCACGACGTCGGCTCCACGAATGCGTGGTCTTCGACGGGATAGACGGCCAGCTCCCAGTCGGTCTTGCCCAGCTCGATCAGGCGTTGCGTGAGGCGGACCACATCCGAGAAATGCACGTTGGTGTCCACCATGCCGTGCAGGATGAGCAGTGGGTCCTGCAATCCTTCCGCGAAGTAGATCGGCGATGACTGGCGGTAGGCGATGCTGTCTTCCTGCGGCAGATTAAGGATGCGGCCGGTGTAGCCGTGGTTGTAGTGGGCCCAGTCCGTCACGGAACGCAGGGCGGCGCCGGCTGCGAAGTGGTCGGCCTGCGTGAACAGCGCCATCAGCGTGATGAATCCGCCGTAGGATCCTCCATAAATGCCGATGCGTTTGGCATCGACGCCTTCCTGCTGGGCGAGGAATTGTGCGCCATCGACCTGGTCGGTGAGGTCCTTGCCGCCCATGTGGCGGTAGATCGCGGTGCGCCATTCAGCGCCGTAGCCTTGTGAGCCGCGGTAATCCATGTCGAGCACGGTGTAGCCGCGCGCCGCGAGCAGGTGATGGAACATGTACTCGCGGTAATAGGTGGACCACCAGTTGTGCACGTTCTGCAGGTAGCCCGCGCCGTGCACGAAGATCACGCCCGCGCCATTCCCCTGCGCGCCGAAATCCCTGGGCCGGTAGATGCGGGCCGGCACCATGACGCCATCACGCGCGCGCACCTGCACGATGGGTGGCGTGATCCACTGGTAGCTCAGCCACTCCGGCGTGGGTGAAGTGGTTACGCGGCGCATTGGTGCGCCGGCGCGGTGGTCGGCGACATAGAGCTCGGGCGGCGCGTTCGCAGTCGAATGCACGATCGCCAATCGTTTGCCATCCGGTGAAACCGTAACATCCTGCCGTCCGGGCGATGTGGTCACGCGCGTGCGGCGCCCGTCGAAGGCCAGGTGATAGAAATGCCGTTCGGCGGGCGAGCCTTCGTTGCTCGCGATGTAGAAGCGGTCTTTGGCAGGCGACAGTTCGATCCCATACACCTCCCACAGCCCGCTGGTGAGCTGGCGTGTGTCGGCGCCGTTCACATTCACGAGATAAACGTGGGAGTAGCCGTCGCGCTCGCTGGCGTAGAACACGCGGCCGTCGGGCAGCCAGCCGGCACAGCCATTCCAGAAATCGCAGGGTCCGCCGATCCACGCGTTGTTCCGCTCGTGTGCCAGCTCGGTCAGCTTGCCGGTGGTTGCCTCTGCGACGTACAGCCACTGGTCCTTGAAATCGGCACTCAATGCGGAGACCAGCGCGTGCGTGCCGGCGTCGTTCCAGTCCATGAACCGCACGCCCGCGAGCTTCGCCTTCTGCTCGCTGGTATCGTTGGCTGCGCGCCGGGTAGGCGCGACATCGAGCCAGCTTACCTTGCCGGTATTCAAGTCCGCGATGCCGACCCGGCCCAGCTCGCCCTGCTGGTCGCCGACCTTGGTGCGCACTTCCACTGTCTCGGTGTAACCACTGCGCGTCACCCAGTCGGGGATCAGCGTGCGCCGTCCGGCGGCACCATCCGCGAGTGTGCGTACCAGCGCATGTGTCGCGGTGCGGTTCACGGCGATGGGCCCGATGCGCTCGCCGCGCGCGAGGTAGACGGTGGTGAGCTGGAGCGCTTCGCGCTGCTTGCGCAGCGAATCCTGCCGTGCGCGCTGCGCAGCTTCCGTGCGGATGTGCTCGAACAGCTCCTTCTGCTGCTCTTCGAGGAACCGACGCTGCCCTTCCGCCGCGCGCGGTTCGTCGGGCGCCGGACCGGTGCGGATGTCCGTGAGCTGGCGGAGTGCGCCCGTCGCCAGCTCGAGCGAGTGGATGTTGCCATCGCGCGTGAACAGCACGACGCTGCCGCCGCGCGCGAACACCGGGCTCGATTCCGCCGTCACCGTGCGCGTCAAGCGCCGCACGGCCAGCGTCTGCCGATTGATCAGGAACAGGTCGCCGTTGTGCGCGACCACGCGCCACCGTTCGTCCTGGCTGCGCGGTCCCGCTGCGATCAGCACGGTGAGCGAGTCGGCGGTGGCCGGCGTCAGCTTCTCGGGGGCGCCGCCGCTCGCCGCGACGCGGTACCAGGCAAGCTCTTCCTGCCACGGCTGCCCGCCCGGCTTCCAGCGGAAGAAGATCCAGCGCGAGTCATCAGTCCACTGCACGGCTTCCGGTGGTGCACCAACCAGCTCGGGGCCGCGCATGATGTTTTTCACCGAGAGATCGAACTGCTGCGCGCGCGCGGGTGCCGCGCACAGGACGATGGTCGCCAGCGCGATGACGGAACGACGCATGGGTTTAATCTCCGAATGAAATGCCGACGTCGCGCGCCGCCTGCATCATGTCCGAGTCCAACGGGACATACTTGATCTGGCGGATCGCGTCTTCGTGCGGAACCGCGCGGATGTCGGGCGGATCGAGGGCGACCATGGTGCCGAATTCGCCACGCTCGACGCAACGCACGGCGGCCGCACCGAAGCGAGTGGCAATCAGCCGGTCGAACGACGTCGGCATGCCGCCGCGCTGCAGGTGGCCGAGCACCATGGCGCGCGTCTCGCGACCGGTCAGCTCGCCCAGACGGTGGGCGAGCCGGTCGGCCAGACCACCCAGGCGGTCGGCCCGGCCGACAACGTTGGTTTCGACGTAGCTGGCGGCGCCCTCCTTCGGCGCGGCGCCTTCGGCGACGACGACGATCGCGAAGCGGCGGCCCGTCTCGTAACGCGCGTCGATCTTCTCGCACACCTTCTCGATGTCGTAAGGAATTTCCGGGATCAGAATGACATCGGCCGTGCCGGCGATCCCGGACTCCAGCGCGATCCATCCCGTGTGGCGTCCCATGACTTCGAGAACGAACACGCGCTCGTGGCTTTCCGCCGTCGAGTGCAGCTTGTCGATGGCTTCGGTTGCCGTCTGCACGGCGGTCTGGAAACCGAAGGTGACGTCCGTGACGGCCAGGTCGTTGTCGATCGTCTTGGGCACACCCACGACCGGCATCCCCAGTTTGCCCAGGCGATCGGCAATGCTCAGCGAGCCGTCGCCGCCAATCGAGATGAGTGCGTCGATCCGATGCCGCTCGAAGGATTGCAGCACTTCGGCGGAACGATCGACCGCGACGACCCGGCCGCTGGCATCGCGCTCCGGCCATTCGAAGGGATTGCCGCGGTTCGTGGTGCCCAGGATGGTCCCGCCGATGTGCGTGATACCGCGGACCGAATCGCGGTCCAGCGGCACGATCGTATCCTCGCCCAGCAGCCCCGCGTAGCCTTTGCGGATGCCGAGCACTTCCCAGCCTCGGGTCAGCGCGGCCAGCACGGCGGCGCGGATGACGGCATTGAGACCAGGCGCGTCGCCGCCGCCGGTGCTCAGTGCAATGCGTTTGATGTGATTAGCCATTCAGGAATCAGCGTAGTTTCGCGACGATGTCGTTCCAGGTCGGATGCAGGCCGGTGCTTCGCTTCGAGTAAATCAGCTGGCCATCCCGGCTGACCTCGAACACGCCACCGCTCGAGCGTACCAGCTCGACCTCGGTGCCGGGGAATTCCTGCTTGATGCGCGCCTCCAACTGGAGAGCCCGGGGGCGGTAGCCTCAGGAATTACAGTATTCGATGCGAATGTGCATGTGCCGGTCCTCCTCGGTATGTGCAGAGCCTATCCATGCACCCGTCGTGATGCAAGAACCGCAACGAAAAAGCCTCGCGAGTTGCGCGAGGCTTTTTGCGTTTCAGGTCTTGCCGGCTGCTTTCTTCGGTGGCGCGAGGTCCATGTTCGCGACGCCGCCTTCTTCGTCGATGCACGTACCTGCGTACCCGCTATCTTTCTTGTTCAGCGTGCACTTGACGAGCGGTCCCGGCCGGAAGCTGAATGACAGCTTGTCGGCCTCGAGCTTTACATCGCTCGTTTCGAACGTGCCGTGGTCACCAGCGCGGATCGTGATTTTGAGCGTGTCGCCGGCATACGCGACATCGTAGGTCACTGCGGTGGTCATGCCGTCGGGAGGTGTAACATTGCCGGTCCACGCGCCGACTTCGAGCCTGGCCGCCGCGGGCTGCTGGGCGGAAGCGGGGGCGGCGGCACAGAGGAGAGCAGCCGCGGCGAGCGCGGCCAGGGAGTAACGCATAAAAACTCCTGAAAGGGGATCGGTATGGCGTCCGTACGCTGAGGCCGGAACGAGGGTTTCGCCAGTGCTGCGGGACCGGCACACTTCCGTCACCGGTGGGGCCGTCCTATGATCAGCGCCTTCAACGCGGACCGGACACATGTTCTCGCAACTGCTTTTCTGGCTGTTATTGCTGGCCGTGCCGAGCCAGCCGCGGCCGATCGATCGCGCGACCTTCATGCAGGGCTGCTGGGAGCGGCGCGCGGGCGGCCGCGTCATCGAGGAGCAGTGGATGCAGCCGCGCGGCGGTGTCATGCTCGGCATGTCCCGCACGGTGGCCGGGGACAGCGTCGTCGAATACGAATTCCTGCGGCTGTTCGAGCGCGGCGAGCAGCTGGTCTATGCGGCACAGCCCTCCGGGCAGCCGGCGGCCGAATTCACATCCGTGGTGCTGCACGATGGCGATCTTCTATTCGCCAATCCGGCCCACGATTTCCCGCAGCGCATCATGTATCGCGCGGCGGGCGACTCGCTCCTGGCACGCATCGAAGGCGTGGTGAAGGGACGCGCGCGCGGCGTGGATTTCCGCTACGCCCGCGTCGCCTGCCATTAGCTGTGCGGGCACGCGTGGTGCCGTCGCGGGTAGCAGGTTCAGGCGTCGCATCCAACGGAGGCAAGATCAGCAGTGGCTACTGAAAAAGACATTCGCAAGGCGTTACGCAAAGTGAAGGACCCGGAGCTGAATCTCGACATCGTCGTGCTCGGACTGGTTTACGACCTGGATGTCGCGGACTCGCACGTCAACGCCCGGATTTCACTCACCTCGCCCTTCTGCCCGGCCGCGAATCAGATCATGGATGATGCAAAAGCCGCCATCGAAGGGGTGGACGGCATCGAGACCGCCAATGTCGAGCTGACCTTCGATCCGCCCTGGACGCCGGAACGTATCGACCCGCTGATCCGCGCGACGCTCGGGATCTAGCCCGCCCAACAGCGTTTGCATTGTGCTGGCGCGCCGGCTGGCGTATGTCTTTAGGGGCGCGAAACTCCGAAACCTGAGGCACACATGCAGGCCGCTATCAACGGCGTACGGCTGCACTGGCGCGAAGCCGGCACCGGCGATCCCGTCGTGTTCGTACATGGTTTCCCCTTCCGCAGCACGATGTGGGGGCCGCAGCTCGAGGCGGCGCCCCCAGGCTGGCGCTTCATTGCGCCGGACCTGCGCGGTTACGGCGCCAGCGAGCCGGGCGACCTGCCGTATTCCATGGACCTCTTCGCGGATGACATCATCGCGTTGCTCGACCATCTCGAGATCGAGCAGGCGGTCATCAGCGGCCTGTCGATGGGCGGCTACATTGCATTCTCGCTCGTCCACCGCTATCCGCATCGCGTGCGCGCGCTGATCCTGAGCGCAACGCGGGCGAATGCCGACACGGTCGAGCAGCGCCAGGGCCGCTACGATCTCGCCGCCCGCGTGCGCGTGCACGGGCCGATGGCCGTCGTGGAGTCGATGCTGCCGAAGCTGGTCTCCGGCGCCACGCGCATACACAGCCCGCACCTCGTCGATTTCGTCAAGACAATGATGCAGGCCGCCGAGGCGGAGGTAGTCGCGCGCACGCTGGAAGGCATCGCGGCGCGCGCCGATTATCGCGCGATACTGCCGGGCATCAACATGTCGGCAATGGTGGTGCGCGGCGACCAGGATGAAATCGTTCCGCGCGAGGATATGGACCTGCTGGCGCGGCAGGTGCGAGGCGCGAAGTACGAAGTGGTCACCAACGTCGGGCATCTGCCGAGCCTGGAGGCGCCCGATGTCTTCAATCAGCTGCTGCACACGTTTCTGCGGGTCTTGCCGCCGGCGATCGGTATTGGAGAGCTGACGCTGCGGTTCTAACGCGAAGAAACGGTAGCGTTTTTTACCACAAGACACGAAGAGCACGAAGAGCGGATTTTCTGAACCGCGGAAAACACGGAAAACGCGGAAGTTGCCGCAGCGTTTTCGCGCACGAAAACCTCCGCAGTTCAATCAGGAATTCAGAATTTGAATTTACGGCGTGGGTTCTCGTGCTCGCGAGCGTGCGGTGACATGCCGCGTTTCCGCGGTTCAGCCTTGATGTTCTTTGAGGCTTTGCGTTGAAAAGGTCGTTCTTCGTGTTCTTCGCGTCTTCGTGGTGAATCATCCGCGGTCCTCCAGGCTCACTTCATCAGATCAAGCTGCTCCTGGCTGAGCCGATTGCCGGGCGTGCGAGGCTCATCATCCGACTCGCTGGCCACGCGGGCGACTTCGACCACGCGGTCGCCCGGGCCCACCGGTAGCACGCGCTTGCCCTGCGTGGCGCGGCCTTGCACGGGGACGTCGTCCGCTGCGACGCGCGTGGCGACGCCGCTCGCGGCGACGACCATCAGCTCGTCACCGGGCAGGACCTCCTTGCCGGCCACGAGCGGGCCCGTCCTGTCCGACACGTCCAGTGTGATCGTGCCGACACCGCCGCGACGCTGGACGGGGTATTCGCTGATGCGGGTGCGCTTGGCATAACCGAGCGCAGTCACGGTGCAGAGCGTCGCTTCGCGGCGCACTACGACCATGCCTACGACCGCATCGTCCTGGCGCAGCTGGATGCCGCGCACGCCCTGCGCGGTGCGGCCCATGGTCGGGACGTCGACTTCCGGGAAGCGAATCGCCTTGCCCTGGCGCGTGATCAGGACGACGTCGTTCATGCCATCCGAGAGCTGGACATCCAGCAGGCGATCGCCGGCACCGAGCTTGATGGCGGCGATCCCGCCGGTGCGGACGTTGGCGAACTGGTCGAGCGATGTGCGCTTGATGGTGCCGCCGCTCGTCAGGAACATGAGGTTGCGGTCGGCGCGGAATTCGCCCACCGCGACGAGTGCCGCGATGCGCGCGCCGCGCTCGATGGTCAGCAGCTGGGCGAGGGCGCGGCCGCGACTGGTACGTCCTGCCTCCGGGATGTCACTGACCGGCAGCGCGTGCGCCTGGCCCTGGTCCGTGAAGAACACGAGCGTGTCCGTGGTACTGGCCACGAAGACGTGCTCGAGGAAATCGTCGGCGTGCTTCTCGAGGCCGCGCTCGGCCTTGCCGCCCGACACCCGCCGGCGGTACAGGCCCATGGGCACGCGCTTGATGTAGCCCTGGTGGCTGAGCGTGATGACGACCTGCTCCTGCGCGACCAGGTCTTCGACGTCGACCTTCAGCTCGGCGACGTCGCCTTCGATGATCTGCGTCCGCCGATCATCACCGAACCGCTCGACCGCGTCGTCCAGCTCCTTGAGCAGCAGCTTGAGCTGGAGCTTGTCGCTGGCCAGCAGCTTCTCCAGTTCCTTGATCTGGCGGTTCAGCTCCTTCAAACGCTCTTCCAGCTCCTTGGTCTCGAGCGCGGTCAGCTTGGCCAGGCGCATGTCCAGGATCGCATCCGCCTGCCGCGCACTGAGCTGGAACCGCTTCTGCAGTTTCTCCGCGGCGTCCGGCCGGTTCATGGCCTTGCGGATGATCTTCACGACCGCGTCGATGTTGTGAACGGCGATCAGCAGCCCCTCGATGACGTGCGCTTCGGCGCGCGCATGCTCCAGCTCGAACTGCGAGCGCCGCTGGATCACCTGGATGCGGTGATCGCGGAATCGTTCGAGAATCTCCTTGAGGTTCAGCTCGCGCGGCACGCCATGATCGAGGGCGAGCATGATGGCGCCAAAGGTGGCTTGCAGGTGCGTCTGCTTGTACAGCGTCGCCAGGATGGCCTTGTGCTTGGCGCCGCGCTTCAGCTCGACGACGACGCGCATGCCATCGCGGTCGGATTCGTCGCGCACGTCACTGATGTCTTCGATCTTGCGCGAACGTGCCAGGTCGGCGATCTGCTCGACTACCTTGGATTTCGAGACGCCGTAGGGCAGCGCGGTCACAACCAGCTGCTCCTTGCCGCCGCGCAGTGTCTCGCGCTGCACCACGCCGCGCATGATCATGCGGCCGCGCCCCGACCGATACGCCTCGCGGATGCCATCGGTACCGATGATGTAGGCGCCGGTCGGGAAGTCCGGGCCGGGCACGTGCTGCATCAGATCGTCCGGCGTGCACTTCGGATGCCTGATCAGGTGGTGCACCGCCGCGGCCAGCTCCCGCAGGTTGTGGGGCGGAACGTTGGTGGCCATGCCCACCGCGATGCCGGCGCTGCCATTGAGCAGGAGGTTGGGGACGCGCGCGGGCAGGACGAGCGGCTCCTCGAGGCGGCCGTCGTAATTGGGACCGAAGTCCACGGTGTTCTTGTCGATGTCGGCCAGCAGCTCCATCGCGAAGCGCGTGAGGCGAGCTTCCGTATAGCGGTAGGCGGCCGCATTGTCGCCGTCGATCGAGCCGAAGTTGCCCTGTCCATCGATCAGCGGGTAGCGCAGTGAGAAGTCCTGGACCATGCGCACCAGCGCGTCGTAGACCGACATGTCGCCATGCGGGTGGTATTTGCCGAGCACATCGCCGACCACCGTCGCGCTCTTCTTGTAGGGGCGGTTGGCGGTGAGCCCGGCCTCCAGCATCGCGTAGAGAATGCGGCGGTGCACCGGCTTGAGTCCATCGCGTACATCGGGAAGGGCCCGCTGCACGATGACGCTCATCGAGTAATCGAGGAACGACTCGCGCATCTCTTCCTCGATGAAACGAGGCAGGACGCGTTCACGGCGTGTAACTGTGGCCATGCGGTTTCTTCTGGGTTCCTGGCGTGGCTAGCGGCTAGAAGGTTAAGAGGTTAATAGCGCGAGCGCGAGCGCGAGTTCGATAAAGGCGATGTGGGTCGCCGTTCAAACTCGCGCTCGCGCTCGCGCTCTTAGCCTCTTGACCTTGTCTAATCTCTGCTGAGTAACTCGCGGATCTTGACCTTGAGGTCATCCGGCGCGCAGCACTGGCAGCCGGCCGCGCGCTCGAGGGCTTCCTGGAAAGATTTGCAGTAGCGCAGGACCGGCCAGCACTTCTGACAGCGCTCGAAATGCTCCTTGATCTGCGCGGCATCGGGGGCGGGCAGCTCGCCGTCCAGGTATTCGTAGACGCGCTCGAGGGCCTGGCGGCAGGGATCGGCGCTCATGATACCGGCCCCGCGGGTGCGCGCACGATGCCGTTCTCACGCGCGTAATCGTACAACGCCTTTTGCAGCAGCTTGCGGCCGCGGAAGAGACGGCTCTTCACGGTGCCGAGCGGTACTTCCAGCAGGCTCGCAATCTCCGCATAGGAAAACCCTTCGAGATCGCTCAGCAGCACGACCTCGCGAAATTCTTCCGGTATCTCGTTGATGTGCTGCAACACCGTTTCATCCACGACGCCGCTGAAGAACATGCCTTCGGGATCCTCCTGGTAGGCCGGCATGAACAGCGGCGTCTCGGCCGGCGCGGCCTCCTGCATGACCTGGGCGCGCCGCGCATCCTGCTGGCGCTGCCGCAGGAATGCGTTGCGACATATGGTAAACAGCCAGCTCTTGGCGCGGGTTCCCGGCGTGTATTGATCCCACGACCGGTAGGCGCGCAGGAAGGTCTCCTGCACGAGATCCTCCGCGTCGGCCGGCGAGCCCGTGAGCCGCAACGCGAAGCGGTAAACCGCGTCGAGATGCGGGAGCGCTTCCTGCTCGAACTGCTGCTGTTTGTCCATGGTCTGCCGGGGAGAGTACCACGCCGGCTTCGATTTCCGCAATGTGCGGGTGTTTGATTTCACCGCGAAGACACGAAGAGCAACGGCTTGTTATGGCCGCTGAGAACGCGGAAAACGCTGAGTTGCACGTTCGTTCGCGGCGCGCGAAAGCCAACGCCGTTCAATTCCAGATGCGGAATTTGAATTTCACTGCGTGGGTTCTCGCGCTCGTGGCGCTGCGGCGTCATCTCCGCGTTCTCCGCGGTTATCATCGGGGACCGTCCTGCTCTTCGTGGTAAAAACGCTACCAGGAATCCAGGATCTCCTCGAATTCGGCCGCCATGCTGGGATGGCCGT
>CBJLQC010000030.1:0-11526 GCA_966424955.1 uncultured bacterium
GAAAAAGTAGTATCCGTCTGCTGCTGCACCGCCAGCGCGGCAGCCAACATCCCGACAACCAGTGTCACACTCATCTTATTCGCTCTCCAGCCATGAAGCGCCAGCCGCCCGGCGGGCAGCCGGCCTGCACTCAAACGGCGCTTTAGGTCTCCGCCCGCATCACGCTCGTCGCGCGACGGAGCAATTGTACTTTCTTCTGCATTGCCTGATCGAGATACCGGCTCAGGTACGGATTGGCCGGCTCCTGGCCGAGCGCGGCCCGTGCATCATTGATCGCGCGGTCGATAATGGCCAGGTTCTGCTCCAGCACACGCACCGTCGTGCTGTCCAGCTGATCGCGGTTGCGCTCGAGCACGCTTTCCAGCTCGGCAACCGCATCATCGTAATTGCGCGTCACCGCGCGCACCGACGCGCTGCCCGCCGGCGCCGGCTGGCTCACGTCCGCGACCGGCGTGGTCGCCTCGTTCCGCACCATCAGATACATCGTGCCGCCCGACATGAGCATGAGCGCCACGCTGGCGGCGGCGAGCTGCGGAATGGAGAAGGAGATGCGGCGCTTACGGCTCGACGTCGACGGTACCAGCTCCGGCAAGGGTTCGGCCGCCGCTATGCGCGCAGCGATGCCGGACCACAAGTCGCGGGACGGCTCCCGATCGATTACCTGCCCGGCGCGCGTCACGACGGCCCGCAATTGCTGCAGCGTGCGCGCGCAATCGGCGCACTCCAGCAGATGCGCGTCCACTGCCTCACGGTCGGCCGCGCTCAGCTCGCCATCCAGGTAATCCGAAAGCTTCTCCGTCCACTGATCCGTCATGCTTCCTCTTTCACGCCATCACATCGCGCAGCGCCATGCGGGCACGGTGCAGCTGCGACTTCGATGTGCCGGCCGAAACGCCGAGCAAATCCGCGATCTCCTCGTGTTTGTAGCCTTCTATGTCGTGCAACACGAAAACCTCGCGCGCACCCTCCGGCAGCCGGGCCAACGCCGCCTCGAAATCCATCCGCGTATCCGCCGCATACGGCCGCGCGGCCGCCCGCTCGAACACCGTCTCGTCATCCGTGTAGCGACTGCGCAGCTTGCTCGCCTCCGCGCGCCGCGCCAGCGTCACATTGATCGCCAGCCGGTGCAGCCACGTGCCGAACGCAGCCTCGCCCCGAAACAAATGAAGCTTCTGCCACGCCCGCACGAAAACATCCTGCGTCACATCATCCGACAGCTCGGCATCGAGCATCCGCCGGCACAGCGAATGGATGCGCCCGACATGACGGCGATACAGCCGCTCGAAAGCAGCCGTGTCGCCTTTCCCGGCCAGTGCAGCGTCAAAACGATCGGCGTCCGTGCCGGCCGTTGATGTTTCCTTGCTCAGAGTAATCATCCCGCCAGGCCCGAACCCGCGTTTACTACCTTGGATAGCAGGGCCCTGCAAATGGTTGGAATCTCTACTACATTGCGCCGCTCTGCCTGGCGCCGCACCTGGCCGGGTCGGCGTAGCGGGACACGGCACCCTGCAATCAACCGATACGTCTACCGAACCGTGTACAGCGGCACGGCCGATCGAGCCCGGTCACCGCCGGCCCGCGGCACCTTGCCCGGCCGGGCGCGGTACTTCAGGATCGGTCCTTACCGCCTCCAGGCTGGAGTGTTTTGACTCACATGATCGCTTTGTTACTCGCCGTCGTAATGGCCCAGCAGGCCGGGCCGGGCCCGGCCGTCGATTACGAGATCTCGTTTGAAAATGCGGCGCACCACGAGGCGCAGGTCACGGTGACGTATACGGCGTTGCCGGCACGTCCGCTGGAGCTGCGCATGAGCCGCTCGTCGCCGGGCCGCTACGCACTGCATGAATTTGCCAAGAACGTCTACGATGTGAAGGCCTTTGATGGGGCGGGCAAGCCGTTGAACGTCGAGCGGCCGAACGAGCATCAGTGGAATGTCAGCGGGCACCGGGGCTACGCGCGCATCACCTACACGCTGTTCGGGGACCGCGTGGACGGCACCTACAGCGCGCTCGACCGCACGCACGCGCACCTCAACATGCCGGCCACTTTCATGTTCGCGCGTAACACGCTGGACCGGCCGGTCCGGGTGCGCTTCCGGCTACCGGCCGGATCGGGCTGGCGCATCGCGACGCAGCTGCGGCCGACCGCCGAAGCGAATGTCTTCACGGCGCCCGACCTGCAGTATTTCTTCGACAGCCCGACCGAGCTGAGCGATCACGTCATACGTACCTGGACGGTGGCCAGCGGCGAGCGCGTGGACACCGTACGGCTGGTCGTGCATCACACGGGCACGGACGCCGAAGTCGATGCGTATGCGGAGCAGGTCAGGAAGGTCGTGCTCGCCGAGCAGGCCATCTTCGGTGGGCTGCCCGCTTTTGATTTCGGCAGCTACACGTTCATCGCGGATTATCTGCCGTGGGCCAACGGCGACGGCATGGAGCATCGCAACTCGACGATACTCACATCCAGCACTTCGCTCGCGCGCAACGCACGCGGTTTGCTGGGCACGGTGGCGCATGAATTTTTTCATGCCTGGAACGTCGAGCGGATCCGCCCGCGCTCGCTGGAGCCCTTCGACTTCGAGCGGGCCAACATGTCGGGCGAGCTCTGGTTTGCGGAGGGTTTCACCAGCTATTACGGTCCGCTGGCGATCAGGCGCGCCGGGCTGAGCACGCTCGAGGAGTATGCGCGGGCGATCGGACCCGGTGTGAGCACGGTGCTGAACGCGCCCGGGCGCGACCATTTCAGTCCCATCGACATGAGCCGTCAGGCGCCCTTTGTCGACGCCGCCACGTCGATCGACCCGACCAACCAGGCGAACACCTTCATCTCCTACTACACCTACGGCGCGGCCATCGCCCTGGGAATGGACCTGTTGCTGCGCACGGAGAAGGACATTTCGCTCGACCAGTTCATGCGCGCGATGTGGGCGCGTTTCGGGCGCACCGGTACGCCGTACACGCTCGACGATTGGCGGCGCACGCTCGGCCAGGTCGTGCGCGACCAGGCGTGGGCCGACGATTTCTTCCGGCAGCACATCGCCGGCAAACAACCACTCGACTACGAGGGACTGCTTGCCCGCGCAGGACTGCATTTGCGCAGGCCGTGGGCAGGTTTTGCCAGTCTAGGCAACGTGAGCTTTACCCAGGACACGACCCGTCTGGTCATTGCCGGCAACACGCTGGCGGGTAGTCCCATCTATGACGCCGGACTCGACCGCGGTGATCGCATCATTGCGCTGGACGGGAAGCCGACGAGCAAGCAAGCCGACGTCGATGCGGTGCTCGCCGCGCACAAACCCGGCGAGCGCGTGAGCGTGGACTACGAATCGCGCGGCCAGCAGCATTCGGCCACGGTCACGCTGGGTGAGCGGACCGAATATGAGATCGTCACGTTTGAGAAAGCGGGACTGCCGGTGACCGCAGAGATGAGGGCAGTGCGGCGGGCGTGGCTTGGAAACTCGGATTAGGGACCAGGAAGCAGGATCTAGTATCTAGGGACCAGGATCCAGGAACCAGGGGAAGAACTAAGAACCAGGGATGGGGATAGGGGCAGGGATAGGCGGCTACGGCACCTTCCTCTGCCCCTATCCCTATCCCTTCCCCTGGTTCTTAGTTCTTCGCCGGGATCCTAGTCTCCTTCCCTATACCCTCGATTCAATTCTTCAGCAGAATTTCTTCGAAGAGCGCCAGCGCACGCGGGTCATTCGATTGTCCGAGCCAAAACAGTGCACTCTTGCGCACCTCGCGGTCCTTGCTGTTGCGAGCGAGATCAATGAGGGCGTCCATGCTCTTGTCGGTTTTTTGCTGCGACAACGCGAACACGGCCGACTTTTTGACCTCGGTGTTTTCGTCGGCGGCCATGGCCTTCAGGCCTTCCGTGGCGCGTTCGCCGGCGATTTGGCCGACCCAGAACACGGCGGACTTGCGCACTTCGGTCGGCAGGCTGCGATCCCGCGCGGCGGTAAGTAGGGTACGCGCGGCTTCGTCACTGCGCTGTTGAGAAATCGCGAAGAGCGCGCCCTTGGCTACCTCATCATCGCGGTCCTTGATCAGCTCGGCGATTTCACGAACGGTTCCGGCATCGCCGATCTGGCCCGCCCAGAAGATGGCGGACTTGCGCACCTCGCGCGGGGCATTCTGCTTTTTGGCGAGGCGCAGCAGGTCGGGAGCAGGCTGGACACTGTCGGCAATGACGACGGGTGTCAGTGCGCGCTTGCCGACGCGCGGCCGGCCGGTCTCGGCGAGCTGCAGCAGGTAGGCCACGGCGGCACGCGCGCCGACGGTATGCGCGGCCTGGCCGGCGCGCCACGATTTGCCGACGTAGCTGTGCACATCAACGACTTCACCATTCTCGACTTCCAGAGCGACGCGCAACGGGCCTTCCTCGCAGTTGCGCAGCTCGCGCCAGTTGCCGCTTCCGATGGTCACGTTGTGGCCGCCATCGCCTTCGCGGAAAATCGTCCGGTGCTCATCGGGATCAGCGCTCCAGCCGCGGGTGGAGATGAAGGTCTCACCGTCGCCACAAACCCCAGGCTTGGACGCGAGCGTCAGGCGCACGGTGCCGTTGTTGGCCTGGCGGACGAGTGCACCAATGTCCTGGGCCGTCAGGTTGGCCGCGCCCGCGAACACGAGCGCGGCGGCGATCATAGTAGAGCAGCGCGTCATTTTGGCCTCTACTGCTGGTTGATGATCTGCATCAGGAACTCCGCGGCGCGCGGATCCTTGGACTGTCCCAGCCAGAACACGGCTTTCTTGCGCAGCTCGCGGTCGGTCTCCTTGCGCGCGATGTCCATCAGCTTGTCGACCGCTTCCTTCTCCCGTCGCTGCGAGTAAACGAAGATCAGCTGGTCCTTCATTTCGTGGCTGTTCATCCGGTCGTACAGCGTGGTCAGATCGGCGATCGAAGTGCCGCGGTTCTGGCCCGCCCAGAACAACGCCTTCTTGCGGTTCTCGACGCTTTCATTCGCATTCATCGCCAGGTCCATGAGCCAGGCTTCGTTGCCGCGCTGCTGGGAGAGCGCGAAGATGATCTTGTCCTTCAGCTTGTCATCGCGCTCCTTCCCGTAGAGATCCTTCAGGAATCCGGTATTTTCGCTACCGCGCCGCTGACCGAGCCAGAAGATGGCCTTGTCGCGCTGCCTGAAGTCCGCGTTTGGATTGGAGGCATAGTCGCGCAGCATCTGACTGGCACGCGTGCTGTTGTGCTGGGAAATGGCGAAGATCGCCTTCTCGGCAATGCGATCGTCCTTGGTGGTCTTCAGGATGTCTTCCAGGTAGCTGAGCGCGCGGTCTGTGTTGACCTGCGAAAGCCAGAAGACCGCCTGCTCGCGGACCTTCGGAGCCGGATCGCTGCGCGCGGTGGACAACAGAATGTCTTCGGTTTCCGCGCTACGCTTTTGCGAAACCAGGAACACAGCCTTCTCGCGCAGTCCGGCCGAGCACGCGTCACGACGCGCCAGGATCTGCTTCAGCATCGGCACTGCCTGCTCGGCGTTCATGTTGAGGAAGGCGTTGAGTGCCGCCGCCCGCACGCCATCTTCGTCGTCGTCCGGGCATTGCCGCGAGGCGGCGTTCTCCGCGCCGAGGGCGACGTCTGCCGCGGCCTTGGTGTCACCCAGTCCGGCGAGTTTACCGTTCACGGTCGCCAGCAGCTCGGCGGACTGCGCATTAGCCACCGTGGCGGCGCGCGGGAACTTCGAGCGCTGGGTCTGCAGCAAGGCGCGCGCGGTCTTCAGCTCGGATTCGCCGCTGATACGGTAGAGCGCGAATGCCTGCCAGTAGTAGGCATCGGGCGCGTACGCCGATTTCGGGTAGCGCGTGATGATCTGATTGAACGCCGATGCCGCCTTCGTGAAGTTGTTGCGGTTCAGCTCTTCGCGCGCGCTCTTGTACAGTGCATTGGCCGGATCCTGCTCCTGCCACGGCGCGGGCGCAGCCGGCTCGGCAAACGCGATTGCTCCGCGCAGGCTCTCCAGCGAGCTGTATGAGTGAGCCGACTTGGCATTCTTGAGCTTCTGTGCCGCCGCGGGCGCCGCACTGGTCACTGCCGCTATCACCACCAGCATCGTCGGGATCGTGTTACGCATCCTCATTTATTTTCTCCTCAAGTGCCCGCTGAGGCCGGTCCGGCTGTCGTCGCACGGAGCCTCGGCAGTACCGCAGTTCTGTTCAAGCCATCCTGAATGATCTCGCGTTCCTCCGCCGAAGGCGCCGACAGGCCGGCGATCTGAGCGAGAATCAGCTCGAGATCGCCCAGCAGTGCCGCCACCCTGGGATCGTCTGCTGCCGGCGAGTCGAGCAGCAGACGCGTGCTGGTCAGCAGGTCGCCGGCGACCTGCGCGAGCTGCGGGTCGAGCGACGTCGGCCCGGCCTGCGTCCGGAACGACGTCAGCAGCACTTCCGCGCGTGAGAGATGCTGCGACACCGCGACCTGGTAGGTCGTGGAGTTCGGCGTTACCGCATTCTGCGCGACCTGCACCGGCGCGCTGCCCGGAACCTGCTGCCGCGCCGTCATGCGGCCGATGCCGACGCCAAGCGCAAGCATGGCCGCCAGGCCGGCACCCCAGCTCAGCCATACGCGGTAAGACTTCCGCTGCGCCCGGCGGCTGAAGCGGCGCGCCTGCTCGATCTGCGCCCACATCGCCTCGCGCGGCGGCTCGGGCACCGGATCCAGCTCATCCAGCGCGTGCTTCAGGAATTCTTCGAAACGTTCGTCCGTCATGACACCCATTCTCCGGCAAAATCCGCCAGCTGCTCGCGCAGCTTTTCGCGCGCCCGTGACAAGCGCGCCTTCGATGTCCCGACCGGCACGTTCAGCGCGTTACCGATCTCTTCGTGTGAATAGCCTTCCATGTCGTACATCACGAAGACCGCGCGATAATGCTCGGGTAATCCCGCGATGGCCGTGGACAGGCGTTGCTTCAAGTCGGGCTCGGCTTCGCGGGCCGCAAATGCGACCGGCTTTACGTCATCGAGCTCGACTTCCCGCTCACGGTTGCGTTTCACCTTGCGTAATCCGTTCAGTGACACGGAGACCGCGATCGAATGCAGCCAGGTCGAGAAGGCGGCACGCCCCTGGAATTCCCTGAGCCGGCTGAACGCCCGCACGAAGGTTTCCTGGGTGAAATCCTGCGCCAGGTCCGCGTCGTTGCCCGCCAGCCGGTAAGCCAGTCGATAGACCCGGTCCACATGCGCTTCGTACAGCGCCCGCTCGGCGAGTTCGTCGCCGGCGAGCACGCGTTGTATCAGTTCGCTATCGCCCAACGGTGCCCTGTTCGCTGGCTGCTTTCGAGATGTTTGACACAGTTCGGCCCGGTTTGGTTACCGCGCCGCAAGCTTGCGCAAAAGGGGGAATGGCGGCCCCCGCCCCGCACGCCCGGCGCCGTGGCTCGCGCGCGCCGGCTGGCCCCCGGGCGCCACACCCGCCGGTCGCTACGGTCGGGCTTCGGGCGCGCTAAACGCTTATGGCTGCGCCCCTTTGCCCGCGCGATCCTGAGGCGCCCACCTTTTGCGGAGGACCGGGGCAGGCCAGGCCGAAGTATAGCACTACGGACCCCTTGTTTCAGAAGGTACGTTTAAGGTCAGTATGATCCGTCCCGCTCGAGCTCTCCAGCTGCAACTCGATTTCGCGGTCGCGCCCGCCGCTCCGCGCTTCACCACCGATGCCCTTCTGCGCATGCTTGCCCGCCGCGGCTGCCGGCGCATTGAAGACGTTCGCTTCAAGAACAACCGCGGGCGCATTATTTCGCTGTCCAAGGACGGCCGCACGCTGCATGTGCATCTCTGTTTCCAGGATGCGGACGATGAAACGATCAATGCGGTGATCACGTTCCTGAAAGCCGGGCGCCGCAGCTACGCCTATCGCGAGTCGATCCGGGTAATGCGCGAGTTTTTCGAGGCGCACGGCCAGAAATACACGACGACGTCGCCCGAGGAGGAAGATCACCGGATCCGGCAGGACATGGAACGCCTGCCTTGCGTGGGCAATGCCGAGCAGCGCGCCTTCATCCGGGAGGCCTTCGCGCGCTACAACTCGGGGTTGTTCGGCAGCAAGCTGCCGGCGGTGAAGCTGCGTTTCAGCGATCGCATGCGTTCACGACTCGGGCACATCCGCTATCACACGACCAGTGCCGGTGAACGCATCGTGCTCGAGCTGGCACTGAATATCCACCTCCTGCTGCCCGGCAACGAGGCGATCCTGCTGGACACGCTGCTGCATGAGATGACGCACATGGAAGCCTGGCTGCTGCGCGGCGAGCGCGCGCACGGGCCGGAGTGGAAGGAGATCGCGCGCCGCGTCGGCTGCGAAGCGACGGCCTGCTCGACGCAAACCATCCGCCGCCGCCGCAAGGGCAAACCCGTGATCTGCGTGCCCGACCGCAGGCATCTGCCGGCGTACCAGTTCGTCAGCGAGCACTCCGCGGCCTGAACGGCAAACTTCGCAACGAATACTGCGCCACGAATAAATCGCGACACCGCTGGTGGCTGCCCGCTTTTTGCATGCCTTTCGAGCACGATCGTTTCACAGTAATCGTTGCGGAGCTTTCAACTATGGTGATGGCACGTGATCCGGTTTGCGGCATGAGCGTCGATGTAGCGACGGCCTATGCGGAGGCGGTGGATGGCGAGACGTATTACTTCTGCTCGGAGTCCTGCCGGCAGCGGTTTGCGGAGGATCCGGGCGGCTATATCACGCGATCGCGCCAGGGCGGTAGCGGTGAAGGCAGCGGGATCGAGCAGCACGAGCCGCCGCGCACGACGAAGGGTGGCATTACGGCACCCAAGTTTGGCTCGGCGGGCAGTGGCGGCGCGGAGTTCGAGCTGCTGCCCGAGCAGCACGACGACGGCAAAGAGGAAGATCGCTAGTCGAGCGTGATCTGCACGGGCACGCTTTCGTTGCCGTTCCGATCGACGGCCGTGACGCTTACTACCTTAGGTGCCACGCCCTGCTCGTGCGGGATCGGGAAGCGTGCTTGATGCGCAGGGATGGTCTCGGCGTGCCAGCCGTCGGCCAGCTTCATGCGCACGGCATAAAGGAAGGCGGGCTCGCCGGCCTGCGCGGCGATCTCGAGCGTCGCGCCGTTGAGCCGGATGTGCGGTGGCGGCGGCGCCGCCGAGTCGAGCCACTCGCTGCGCGGCATCAGCGCGACGTAGTTGTAGGCGGTGCGAGCCAGCGCGTCGGCCACGCCGCCGCGATTGTGCAGCAGTGACGTCATGTTGAAGTGCACGTTGCCGGACGCGCCCGGGTGGTCGCGAGTAATGCCGATCTGCTGTGGAATCTCTTCCGCCGGCCAGCCTTTCTGCGATGTCCCGCGCACGAGAAACGGCGCATTGCCCGCCCAGATGTGACGGTTGTGGCGGTTCTCGCCGGCCCACCAATCCAATAGTGCGGCGTAGCCCTGATGCTGCGCATCGATGGTCCAATAGAGCTGCGGCACGAAGTAATCGACCCAGCCGTTGTTGAGCCATTTGCGTGAGTCCGCGTACAGTTCGACGTAGGCGTCCAGACCGCGCACGGAAGCGGGATAGCCGGGGCGCCAGATGCCGAACGGACTGATGCCCAGCTTCACTTGTGGCTTGATGGCGTGGACGGTCGCGTACAGGCGCCGCACGAATTCGTCGACGTTGCGGCGGCGCCAGTCGGCGCGGCTCAGCGTGCCACCGCTGGCGCGGTAGCGGCGCCAGCTCGGCTCGTCCGGAAAGTCGATGGCGCGGCCCTTCCGGTACTCGAGGTAGGGGTAGAAGTAGTCGTCGAGGTGGATGCCGTCGACATCGTAACGCCGGACGACGTCGGCAATGACGCGCAGGGAGTGGTCCTGCACCTGCTTCTCGCCCGGATCCATCCAGAGCTGACCGCCGTAGCTGCGCACGAGCTGGGGTTTGGTCCGGGAGATATGCGTCGGCGCGATCGCGCTCCGCGCGGAGGCGGTGCGCGCGCGGTATGGGTTGGACCAGGCGTGCAGCTCGAGGCCGCGAGCGTGCGCTTCTGTGATGGCGAAGGCGAGCGGATCGTAGAACGGCTCGGGCGCCTTGCCCATGGTGCCGGTCAGGAACTCCGACCATGGCTCCAGCGACGAAGCGTACAGCGCATCGCCCATGGGCCGCACCTGGAAGATCACCAGGTTCATGCGCATGCGCACGACGTGATCGAGGATCGCGCGCAGCTCTGCCTTCTGCGAGTCGACGGGCAGGCCGGCGCGCGATGGCCAGTCCATGTTGCCGACCGTGGCGATCCATACGCCGCGCGCTTCGCGGGGCATGGGCGGCACGGCGCCCGTGCTATCGATGATCCCTTCCCTGATGACGGGCGGCGCCGCGACCTGAGCCGCTGCCGTCGGCGCGACCTGCACGTGCTCCGGCTCGGCCGACTCGGGCGCCGGTTGCGACGAGCACGCGTAAAGCAGCAACAGCGCTGGAATCCAGGATTTCATGCGGTATCAGCCGGAAAAAGCAGATGCGCCGTTCTCGGTGCGCAGGGTGTCGTCCGCTGTCTGCAAGATGCGCACGGCTTCTTCGCCCTCGATCGTCTCCCGCTCCAGCAGCGCTTGCGCCAGTGCCTCGAGCGCCGCGCGGTGGCGGGTCAGAATGTCGCGCGTCTCACCGTACAAACGGGTCAGCAGCGCGTTGACTTGCTGATCCATCCGGGCCTGCGCTTCGCCGCTGAGCGGCGCGCCGGCTTCATCGTAAATCAGCAATCCCTGGTCATCGCCCATGCCCAGACGATAGATCATGCGGCGCGCCACGCGATTGACGTGGATCAAATCGCTTTCCGCGCCGCCGGTCACGTTTTCCGGTCCGAACACGATTTCTTCGGCGACGCGCCCACCCAGCCCCTTGATGATCTGCGCCTGCATGTAGCGGCGCGAATGCAGATGCCGGTCGGTATCGGGCGCGAAATGGGCGACGCCCATCGCCTGGCCGCGCGGCTGGATGGTCACCTTGTGCAGGCCGTCCTCGGGGCAGGCCACGACGCCGGCCAGGGCATGCCCGGCTTCGTGGTAGGCGACGATCTGCCACTCCTGGTCCGGCGCACTGAAGCCGACGCGCTCCTTGCCGAGTAGCATGCGGTCGCGCGCGATCTCGAAGTGCGACCAGCCCACCAGCGGCGATTTCTCGCGCACGGCCGCGATGGCCGCCTCGTTGATCAGGTTGGCGAGCTCGGCGCCGCTGGCGCCGGGCAACAGCCGCGCGAGGCGATCGAAATCGACATCGGTATGCAGCGGGACACGCTTGCGGCCGGCGTGCAGACGCAGAATCGCCGCACGTCCCGGCGCGGTCGGCAGGCCAACCGTGACCGTGCGATCGAAGCGACCGGGACGGCGCAGCGCCGTGTCGAGATCTTCCGGCCGGTTGGTCGCCGCGATCACCACCACACCATCGGATGGTGCGAAACCATCCATCTCGACGAGCAGCTGATTGAGCGTGCGATCGTCCTCGTTGTGGGAACGATTGCGGCCTCGCGCGCCACCCAGCGCGTCCAGCTCGTCGATGAAAATCACGCCGCCCTGCTTGCGGGCCTTCTTGA